>CAMPGP010000054.1 GCA_946885545.1 uncultured Altererythrobacter sp. | reverse complement strand
CGCAGGGGCCGCGCTATTGCCCCTCGATCGAGGACAAGATCCACCGCTTCGGCGATCGCGAGGGGCACCAGGTGTTCCTCGAACCCGAGGGGCTCGATACACACCTCGTCTATCCCAACGGGATCAGCACTTCGCTCCCGGTCGACGTGCAGCACGCGATGCTGCGCAGCATGGAGGGGCTGGAAAGCGTCGAGATGGTCGTGCCCGGCTATGCGGTCGAATACGATCATATCGATCCGCGCGCGCTGACCCCGTCGCTCGAACTGCGCGCGATTCGCGGGCTTTACTGCGCGGGGCAGATCAACGGCACGACTGGATACGAGGAAGCCGCCGCGCAAGGGCTGGTGGCGGGAATGCAAGCCGCCGCGGCGGTGCTCGGCCGCGCGCCCGCACCGCTCGACCGGGCAAATTCCTATATGGCGGTGATGGTCGACGACTTGACGTTGCAAGGGGTGAGCGAGCCATACCGGATGCTGACCGCGCGGGCCGAATACCGCCTGCGGCTGCGCGCGAACAACGCTTCGACCCGGCTGACACCGCTTGCCGTGGAGGCCGGGTGCGTGAACGAGGAGCGCCGCCGCTGGTTCGACGGTCGCGAGACGCGGCGCGGCGAATGGGCGGGGCAGCTTTCGCGTGACATCCCGGCGGTCGAGCTCGAAGCAGCGGGATTGCCGATTCGGCGCGACGCGGGGCGGGAGCGGATCGACGGGTGGCTGCGCTACAACGGGGTCGATCTCGCCGCGCTGGCGCCGTGGCTCGAGCCGGGATTCGACCCGGCCGAGGATATCGCCACCGAAATGGCCGAGGACGCGGTCTACGCGCCCTATCTCGAGCGGCAGGATGCCGAGTTGCGCGATCTGCGCGCGAGCGAGGCGGTGATGCTCGGCGCGGACTTTCCCTATGGCGCGGTGCCGGGGCTCTCGAACGAGATGGTCGAGCGGCTCGCGGCGGCGCGTCCGGGAACGCTTGCGGCGGCGGGTCGCGTACCCGGGATCACTCCGGCCGCGCTCTCGGCGCTGCTGGTCCATGCCCGCCGTCATGCACGGCAGGCCGCGTGATGGGGGGCGAGGACGAAGCGCGGGCTTTCGTCTCGGCGCGCTGCGACGATGCCGCAATGGCGCGGCTCGAGCGTTTCGTCGCCGCGTTGCGGGAAGAGAACGAGCGCCAGAACCTCGTCGCGCGGCCGACGCTCGATTCGGTGTGGCAGCGCCATATTGCCGATTCGGCTCAGTTGCTCGACCATGTTCCACGTGAAACGCCGCTGTGGCTCGATCTCGGCAGTGGCGCGGGGATGCCAGGCCTGATCGTCGCCGCCATGCGTCCCGAATGGCCAGTCGTGTTGGTAGAATCGCGGAGGAAGCGAATCGACTGGCTGGCGCATATGGCGAGCGAGATGGGGCTCGACCGTTGTCGCGTAGGAGGTTCGCGGCTCGAACTTGTGAAAAGCGTCCCGGCGGGGGTCATTTCGGCCCGCGCCTTCGCTCCGCTCGACCGAATCCTCTCGCTATCCGCACGATTTTCCACAGCCGACACCCTATGGCTGTTGCCCAAGGGGCGTTCGGCGGCGCAGGAATTGCAAGAGCTGCCCAAGCGCCAAGGCGCGCTGTTTCACGTGGAACAGTCGCAAACCGATGCCGATGCGGGCATCATCGTCGGCCATCTGGCCGGGAAAGCGGGATCATGATCGTCATCGCCATCGCGAATCAGAAGGGTGGGGTGGGCAAGACCACCACCGCGATCAACATCGCCACCGCGATGGCCGCGACCGGCTGGAAGACGCTGCTAATCGACCTCGACCCGCAGGGGAACGCCTCGACCGGGATGGGGGTGGCGAGCGCCGACCGCGAGAGTTCGAGCTACGATATCGTCGTGGATCAGGTTCCGCTCGCCGACTGCATCCATCCGACCAACATTCCCGGTCTCGATATCGTGCCCGCGACAGTCGACCTGAGTGGTGCCGAAGTCGAGCTGGTTTCGGTGGAGGATCGCACCGGGCGGTTGCGCAGCGCGCTCGCCGATCATCGCGGGCATGAGATCTGCTTCATCGACTGCCCGCCCTCGCTCGGCCTGCTGACGCTCAATGCGCTCGGCGCGGCCGACACGCTGCTGGTGCCGCTCCAGTGCGAGTTCTTCGCGCTCGAGGGGCTCAGCCAGTTGCTGCAGACGGTCGAGCGGGTGCAGCAGCGGTTCAATCCCGATCTCGGCATCATCGGCGTGGTGCTGACCATGTTCGATCGCCGCAACCGGCTGACCGACCAGGTCGCCGACGACGTGCGCGACTGCCTCGGCAAGCTGGTGTTCGAGGCCGTGATCCCGCGCAACGTGCGCCTGTCCGAAGCGCCGAGCCACGGCCTGCCGGCGCTCGTCTACGACCACGCGTGCGCGGGCAGCCGCGCCTACATCGCGCTCGCGCGCGAATTGATCGGCCGCCTGCCCGAGAAGAGGAAAGCCGCATGAGCAACCCGACCGATCCGATCCGCTTTTCGGTGCCGACCCGCAATCCGGCCGATCGCAAGAAGAAGCTCGGAAAGGGCCTTGGCGCGCTAATGGGCGAGACCCAGCGCGAGGAACCTCTGGTCCGCCAAGATGGCGATAGCGCCGAGGAAAACGGCGTAAAACCGAATGCTTCTCCGCGCGCTGGGCTCGCCTCGATCGCGACATCGGCGATCGAGCCGCTTCCCGGCCAGCCGCGCCGCCGGTTCGACGAGACCGCGCTCGACGAACTCGCCGCCTCGATCGCGCAACGCGGCGTTATTCAGCCGGTCATCGTCCGTCCGCTCGCCGGGGGGCGCTACCAGCTCGTCGCGGGGGAACGCCGCTGGCGCGCGGCGCAGAAGGCGCGGCTCCACGAGATTCCAGCCCTCGTGCGCGAACTCGACGAAGCCGAGGTCATGGCGCTGGCACTGATCGAGAATATCCAGCGCGAAGATCTGAACCCGGTCGAGGAGGGGCGGGCCTATCAGGCACTCGCCGATCGCCAGGGCCTGACGCAGAGCGAGATCGCGCAACTGGTCGACAAGTCGCGCAGCCACGTCGCGAACCTCCAGCGACTGCTCAACCTGCCCGAGGAAGTTCTCAGCATGGTCGAGGAAGGCACGCTCTCGATGGGCCACGCGCGGGCGCTGATCGGAAACGAGGAGGCGGTGGAAATTGCGCGGCGCGCCGTCGCGCGCAAGCTGACCGTGCGCCAGGTAGAAAAGCTGGTCCAGGGCCCGGCAAGCGCCGAGCCGCGGCGACAGGCGCGCAGCTCGCGCGATCCGGCCAAGGACGCGGACATTGCTGCGGTCCAGAGCCACCTCGAGGAATTCCTCGGTCTGGGAGTTCGCATCAAGACCGATGCGGATCCCCGCTCGGGCGCGGTGACGATCCGCTATCGCACGCTCGACCAGCTCGATCTGATCTGTCAGCGATTGACCGGCGGGGACATTTGAGTCTCCTAAACATCTGACATAAAAAGAAAAACCGGCGTCGGATTGCTCCGGACGCCGGTTCCCCGCCCTCGAGGCCGCGATGTGCGGCACCGGCCCTTGCGTCATCTGCCCTTCGAGTACTTGATCCGTTTGTCCGACCGGGGCGCGGGGATCGCGCGGCGCTTGGCCGGCGCGGGATGCACGGCCTTGCGGGTCTCGACCCATTCCTCGGTGACGTATTCGCGGACCACCGCACGCTGCGGGATCGCGATCATCACGGGCATGTAGGTCACCCCGCAACCGCAGGCGCCCGGATAGCCGTATCCGTAGCCGATCTGCGGGGCTGGATAGGCTGGCAGATAGGGGGGCTGGTTCGGATAGTCATGCCCGTAAGGATATTCGCCATATCCTTTCGCATGATCGTATCCGCCCTGGTGCCGCGCGAGCAGCGCCTCGCAATAATCGTCGACGCGGTCGCGCTCGTTCGCCGAATCGACCGCCGATCCGACGGCCGCGCCGGCGAGCCCGCCGACACCCGCGCCGATCAGGGTACCCGCCAGTCGATCGCCGTCGGCCACGCGATTGCCGATCACGCCGCCCGCAACGGCGCCGATGGCACCGCCGGCAACCGCGCCGTCGCCAGAGCCGCGGGCCGCACCGCCATAGCGGGCACGGCAGTCGTCCATCCACGCGCGCCGGTCGAAATTGCGGAGGTGGGGCGGGGGGCCGTCACGATAGTCGGACGGCGGCTGCAAGGGCGCGTCCGCATAGTGCGGATCGGCGTCGCGGCGTCGCTCGTATTCGTAGTCGTACTCTTCGGTCCGGACCGTCTCGACGGGTTCGTAGCGCGGTTCGTAGACCTTTTCCGGCGGCGGCGGCGGGGCGGGGACCGGCTGGACCACCGGGTCCTCGCGGAAGATCACCTCGCCCGGCGGCTGGGGATAGGCGTATTCGTAGGGCATCTCGGGCTGAGCGAGGGCGGGCGTGGCGCTCGCGAGCACGACGGTGGCGGCACCCAGCAGCGTGGCGTGACGGGCGGACATGGTCGATTCCCCTTGTCGTTAGACGGCGTTAGGCCGAGTCGCGGCCCGGCGTTAACGCGAAATCTACCATCGTGACCCGCAGCAACCTAAGGCCTGCGCGCGCCGTGTCCCGTTTCGGGGCGAGGGATCGTTAGATGCGGTTAGCGATAACCGCCGCCAGCCGCTCGATGCCGGCGGCGTCGTCGGGATCGAAACGGGCGAGATCGGGGCTGTCGAGATCGATCACCGCGATGACCGCGCCGCTCCGCTCGATCGGCACGACCAGCTCCGATCGGCTCGCGGCGTCGCAGGCGATATGGCCGGGGAAGGCGTGGACGTCCTCGACCAGCTGGGTCTCGCCCGTCTCCGCCGCCGTGCCGCACACGCCGCTGCCGAGCGGAATGCGGATACATGCGGGGCGACCGGCGAAGGGGCCGAGAACCAGCTCGCCCTCGACCATGCGATAGAACCCCGCCCAGTTGATGCCGGGCAGGAACTCCCACAGCAGCGCGGCGACATTGGCCATGTTCGCGACGCCGTCGGGTTCGCCGGCGGTCAGCGCGTCGGCTGCATCGACCAGCTGGCGATAGAGTTCGGGCTTGGCGAGCTGCGCATCGGCGGTGAAATCGTACATGGCTCGTGATCTAGGTCGCTGCGGCATTGCCGCAAGGGGCGGCAACGCGTAATCCGGGGCGCATGAGCACCAAACGCAAGATCCTCACCTGGATCCTCGTCCTCGTCCTCCTGCTGATCTTCGCCACCGCCTGGCTCGTCCAGGGCGACGAGGCCGACCTGTCGGTCGAGGAGGTCGCCGGAACCGACCCGACCCTGGCGGAACCCGATTCGGAAACCATCCCGACCGTGCGCATCGCCGATCCGATCGGCTGGGAAGCGGACGAAGTCCCGCGCGCGGCGGAAGGCCTCGCGGTGACCCGCTTCGCCGATGGTCTCGACCATCCGCGGGTGATCCATACCCTGCCCAACGGCGACGTGCTCGTCACCCTGACGCGCGCACCGGCGAGCGGGGAGGGCGGCGGTTTCACCGACTGGATCGCCGGCTTGCTCATGTCGCGCGCGGGCGCGACCGGCGCCTCGCCCGACGAACTCGTGCTTCTGCGCGATGCGGACGGCGATGGTGCGGCCGAACAACGCTTCGTTCTGACCGACGCGCTGGAATCCCCCTCGGGCATCGCCTGGGGCGAGGGAACGCTCTACGTCGCCAACCACGACGCCTTGCTAGCCTTCCCCTACGAACTGGGCGCGACGCGCATAACCGCCGAGCCGCGCAAGCTGATGGACCTGCCCGCCGCGGGCAACCACTGGATGCGCAACATCACGCTCGATCCCGACGGCAACAGCATCTACGTCGCGGTCGGCTCCGCCTCGAACATCGGCGAGAAGGGCATGGAGGCCGAGGAAGGTCGCGCCGCGATCTGGGAATATGACCTCGAGACGAACCGCCAGCGGCTGTTCGCCACCGGCCTGCGCAATGCCAACGGGCTCGACTGGAGCCCGTGGAGCGGCGAGCTGTGGACGACGGTGAACGAGCGCGACATGCTCGGCTCGGACCTCGTGCCCGACTATCTGACCAATGTTCCGATCGGCGCGCAGTACGGCTGGCCGTGGGTCTACTGGAAGAACAACTTCGATCGCCGGGTCGAGGCGCCGATGCCCAACTTCCTGGTCGAATATGCGCGTCGCCCCGAATATGCGCTCGGCCCGCATGTCGCCGCGCTCGGGCTCGCGTTCAGCGCGGAGGGCGCGCGCATGGGCCCGCGCTTCGACCGAGGCGCGTTCATCGCGCGCCACGGCTCGTGGAACCGCAAGCCGCCCTCGGGCTACGACGTGGTCTATGTCGCGTTCGACGAGCGCGGCAATCCGCTCGGCAAGCCGGTGCCGGTGCTCACCGGCTTCCTCACGGAGGATGGCGACACGCGCGGGCGCCCGACTTGGGTCGAATGGGCGGGCGACGGGGCGCTGCTGGTGAGCGACGACACCGCCGGGATCATCTGGCGCGTGGTCGCCCCGGGCGCCGAGCCCTCGGGCGCGATCGAGCGCCTGCGCGGCGAATCGCTGCCGCCGCAGCGCGAGCTGACGGGCAACCCGAGCGCGAGCTTCCGCGAGGACTACGCACGCGAGAGCGGGCAGTAACCTAGAGCGCGCGGCCCTCGCGGCCGGCGAGCTCGATCACGTATTGCCACGCGGTGCGCCCCGAACGGGCGCCGCGGCGGCGCGCCCATTCCAGCGCGTCGGCCTCGTCCCACGGGAGGCCGTACTCCTCGGCATAGCCCGCGACGATCGCCAGATACTCCTCCTGCGAGGCGTTGTGGAAGCCGAGCGACAGTCCGAACCGGTCGGCGAGCGCGAGCTTGTCGTCGACGGCGTCGCGCGGGTTCACCGGGTCGTCCTGCTCGCTCGCCTGTCGCGGCACGATCGCGCGCCGGTTCGAGGTGACGGCAAGACGCACGTTGGCGGGGCGCGCCTCGACCCCGCCTTCCAGCCACGAACGCAAGTGGCGCGGCCCGACCGAATCGTCGTCCGCAAAGCCTAGATCGTCTATGAAGACCAGAAAGCTGCGATCGACATGGCCCAGCTCGGCGAACAGATGCGGCAACGTTTCGAGCGCGTCGGTCCCTGCCTGCACGAGAGCGAGCCTGCCGGGCATGTCGCGCTGTGCAGCGGCGACGGCGGCGCGCACCAGCGCCGACTTGCCCATGCCGCGCGCGCCCCACAGCAGCATGTCGTGCGCCGCGTGCCCGCGCGCGAGCCGCGCGACGTTCTCCGACACGCGTTCGCGCTGTGCGTCGATCCCCTTGAGCAATTCGAGACTGACGGCGGGCAGCTCCGAAACGGAACGCGCCTCGCGGCCATGCCAGACATAGGCCGGGGAGGCGCGCCAATCCGCGGGCGCCGGCGAACCGCCCGCCAGCCGCTCGATCGCGTCGGCGATTCTCGCAAGCGGATCGCCCTGGTCGCTCACCGGCTGGCGATCTGCGCGGCGTCGAGCGCGTAGAGCGCCTCGGCGCCTGCCGTGGCCGACGCCATGAGGCCGCCAGCCTCGGGCACCACCCGGTCGAGGAAGAAGCGAACGGTCGCCCGCTTCGCCGCCGCCAGTGCAGGCGCGTCGCCGCCGTCGATCGCCTGCAGCTGGCGCAGCAACTGCCAGCCCGCGATGGCCACCGCGCTCATGGTGCAGAACGGCACGCTGCCCGCGAGCCGGTCGTCGAGGCTGGCCGTATCGCGCATCCAAGTGGCGACCGTGCCGCAACCGTCCGCCAGCGCGGCCAGTGTGGGTTCGTTGGCTGCGTCGCGCATCACGTCGCGGATCAGCGCGGCATAGACCTCGCCGTCGTCCAGCCCGAGCTTGCGCGTGACGAGGTCGGCGGCCTGGATGCCGTTGGTCCCCTCGTAGATCGGCGCGATCCGCGCATCGCGCCAGATCTGCGCCGCGCCGGTCTCCTCGATGAAGCCCATGCCGCCGTGGACCTGGATGCCGAGGCTCGCGACCTCGACCCCGATGTCGGTGCCCCAGGCCTTGATCATCGGCACCAGCACATCGCCGCGCCGCGCCGCGGCTTCGTCGCCCAGCGTGCCGCGGTCGACCTGCCCCGCAGTGTAGTAGAGCAGCGCGCGCGCGCCTTCGGTCAGCGCCTTCATCCGCAGCAGCATGCGGCGCACGTCGGGGTGCTCGACGATCGCCACCGGGGTCTTGTCGGGCGATCCGGCGCGCGCTGACTGCACGCGGTCCCGCGCATAGGCGAGCGCGGCCTGCGTGGCGCGTTCGCCCACCTGCACGCCCTGGTTGCCGACGTTGATCCGCGCGTTGTTCATCATCGTGAACATGGCCATCAACCCGCGGTTCTCCGCCCCGACCAGTTCGCCGATGCACTCGCCATTGTCCCCGTAGCTCATCACGCACGTCGGCGAGGCGTGGATGCCGAGCTTGTGTTCGAGGCTGACGCACCTGAGGTCGTTCTTCGGGCCGAGCGAGCCGTCGGCGTTCACATGATACTTGGGCACGAGAAACAGCGAGATGCCTCGGCTGCCCTCGGGCGCATCGGGCAGGCGGGCGAGGACGAGGTGGACGATGTTCTCCGCCAGCTCGTGCTCGCCCCAGGTGATGAAGATCTTCTGCCCGGCGATGCGGTACTTGCCCGCGTGCTCGCCGTCCTCGATTGGCGTGGCGGCGGTGCGCAGCGCACCGAGGTCGCTGCCCGCCTGCGGCTCGGTCAGGTTCATCGTGCCCGACCATTCGCCGCTCACCAGCCGGGGAAGGTAGGTCGCCTTCTGCGCCTCGCTGCCATGATGTTCGAGCGCCTCGGTTGCGCCGACCGAAAGCATCGGCAGCAGGCTGAAGGCCATGTTCGCGGTGCCGAGGTTCTCGAGCACGTTGCACGCGAGGGTGAACGGGAGGCCCTGTCCGCCGTGTTCGGCGGGGCCGGCGATGGCGTTCCACCCCTGTTCGACATAGTGTTCGTAAGCCTCGCTGAAGCCTGCTGGCGCGCGGACCACGCCGTTCTCTAGGCGTGACCCCTCGAGATCGCCCGAGCGGCTCAGCGGCGCCCATTCGCCCGCGGCGAACTGGCCGATGCCCTCGACGATCGCCTCGACCATATCGGGCTCGGCCGCTGCGAAGCGCTCGGAGGCGGCGATTTCGGCGATTCCCGCGTTGACGCGGATGGCGAGGAGCTGGTCCTGCGTGGCTGGCGTATAGGTCACGGGCGGTGGTTCCTCTTGGCTTTGCGCGCTTGCAGATATAGCGCGCGGGCATGCGCGGCAAATACGCTACGGAAACGCTTCTGGCGGACGACGCGGGAATCGCGCGCGCGGCGGCGATTCTGCGCGAAGGCGGGCTTGTCGCGGTGCCGACAGAGACGGTCTACGGCCTCGCAGCGCGCGCCGACAGCGCCGAAGCGGTCGCGAGGATCTATGCCGCCAAGGGGCGGCCGGATTTCAATCCGCTGATCGTGCACGTGCGCGACGCAGCGCAGGCTGCCAGCTTCGCCGAGCTGAGCGAAATCGCCGCGCATGTGGCCGAAACCTGCTGGCCCGGCCCATTGACGCTGGTGCTGCCCCGCCGTGACGATGCGGGACTCGCGCCTGCGGTCACCGCGGGCTTGCCGACGGTCGCGTTGCGGGCACCCGCACACCCGGCGATGCGCGCACTCCTAGCGCAATGCGATTTCCCGCTCGCGGCGCCCTCTGCCAATCGGAGCGGGTTCATCTCTCCGACGACCGCAGACCATGTGCTCGCGTCGCTCGATGGACGGATCGATCTCGTGCTCGATGCCGGGCCATGCGAAGCGGGACTCGAATCGACGATCCTTGCGATTCGCGAAGACGGTCGCTGGGAAGAATTGCGCCCGGGGCCGGTGGATGTCGCGGCGCTGCACGAGTTCCTGTTCGACCGCCCGCTGGGCGGACGCACGGGTGGCGGCGCGATCGAAGCGCCCGGCCAGCTCGCCAGCCACTACGCGCCGGGCAAGCCACTCCGTCTGAATGCGCGAGAAGTTGCGCCAGACGAGTTCTTCATCGGATTCGGCCCCCTTGCGGGCGACATCGACTTGTCGGCACGGGGCGATCTCACGCAGGCCGCTGCGCGGCTCTACGCCTGCCTTCACGAGGCGGCGCGCTCGGAAAAGCCGCGGATCGCGGTCGCGCCGGTTCCGGATACGGGTCTCGGTCTCGCGATCAACGACCGGCTGCGCCGCGCCGCCGCCTGATCCGGTTCAGCGCGGTTCGGGCTCGACCGGGACGCTGGGCAGCAGGACCTGGATTTCGGCGTAGGTCTTGCGCGCCCGGTCGCAGGCGCGGCGGTCGCCGTCGGAACACTCGCGCATTTCGCTGTCGTAGCGGCGCTCGAGCTTGCCCAGCTGCTCCTCGCGCCGGCGCAGCTCGCGGCCGCGCTTCTCGTCGGCTTCGGACTGGCTGGTGGTGGCGAGGTCGACGCCCTTGC
>CAMPGP010000053.1 GCA_946885545.1 uncultured Altererythrobacter sp. | reverse complement strand
GTGATCACGGGGGAGGGCGCTTCCTCGAGCACCTTCTGGTGGCGGCGCTGGAGCGAGCAGTCGCGCTCGCCGAGGTGGATCGCCTCGCCGCGCCCGTCGCCGAACACCTGGAATTCGATGTGGCGCGGGTTGCCGAGATACTTCTCGATATAGACGGTGGCATCGCCGAACGCGGCCTTGGCCTCGCTCCCGGCCTGCTTCATCAGCGTTTCGAGCTGGTCCGGGGCTTCGCAGACCTTCATCCCGCGCCCGCCGCCGCCGGATGCGGCTTTGATGATGACCGGATAGCCGATCTCGGCCGCGATCCGCCGCGCCTCGTCGTAGTCGGACACGGCGCCGTCGCTGCCGGGCACCAGCGGCAGGCCGAGCGCGCCCGCGGTGCGCTTGGCCTCGACCTTGTCGCCCATCGTGCGGATATGCTCGGGCTTCGGTCCGATCCAGGCGATGTCGTGCGCCTCGACGATTTCGGCGAACTTGGCGTTCTCGGACAGGAAGCCGTAGCCGGGATGGATCGCGTCGGCGTGGGAGATCTCCGCGGCCGAGATGATGGCCGCGACATTGAGGTAGCTGTCCGTCGCGTTGGGCGGGCCGATGCATACCGCATGGTCCGCCAGCCGCACGTGCATCGCATCGGCATCGGCGGTCGAGTGCACCGCGACCGTCTCGATCCCCATTTCGTGCGCCGCGCGGTGGATGCGCAGCGCGATTTCGCCGCGATTGGCGATCAGTATGCGTGAAATACCCATGGCTCAGCCGATGACGACGAGTGGCTGGTCGAACTCGACCGGCTGGGCGTTGTCGACAAGGATCGCCTTGATCGTGCCCGCCTTGTCGGCGGTGATCGGGTTCATGACCTTCATCGCTTCGACGATCAGCAGCGTGTCGCCCTGATTGACGCTGTCGCCGACCTTGACGAAGGGATCGGCGCCCGGCTCGGCCGAGAGATAGACAGTGCCGACCATCGGCGACTTGAGCGCACCGGCGTGGTCGTCGGCGGGAGCGGGGGGTTCGCCCGGCGCGGCAGCCGGAGCAGGCGCGGCGGCGGCGGGTGCCGGCGCGTAGGCCGCCGGAGCGGCAGCGGCCACGCCGCCGCGCGCGACGCGCACCTTGCGGTCGCCGTCTTCCACTTCGATTTCCGTGAGGCCGGTCTCGGCGAGCAGCTCGGCCAGCTCGCGGACCAGTTTGGTGTCGACGTTCATGCCCGGCTTGCGCCCGGCGGTGCCCTTGGTTTCGGCCATAAAAAATCCCTGTCCGGTTCAACCCATCCGGTTCAAGCGGTCGCCTATGCGCGGAAGGGCCCGGGCTGGCAAGGGGCGGGGGCGGGGAAGCTACAATTCCGCTACGGCATCGAGCGCGACGACGTAGGATCGCGCGCCGAGGCCTTGCACCGTCTTCGCCGCAGCCATCCCGACGTAGGAAAGGTGGCGAAATTCCTCGCGTGTGGAGGGATCGGACAGATGCACCTCGATCACCGGGGTGCGGATCGCGCGGATCGCGTCGAGCAGCGCGATCGAAGTGTGGGTGTACGCCCCGGCATTGAGCAGCACCGCTTTCGCCCCCTCGGCCTGCGCCTCGTGCAGCCAGTCGACCAGCATCCCCTCGTGATTGGTCTGGCGCATGTCGATCTCGAAGCCCAGGTGCCGAGCGCGATCGTCGAGCATCGCCGCGATATCGTCGAGCGTGTCCGAGCCGTATATATCCGGCTCGCGCAGGCCGAGCAGGTTGAGGTTGGGCCCGTTGAGGACATAGACGGTGTTGGTGATCGGGACGCTCATGCAGCGGAGATAGCGCGCGTCGGCGTCAGCTGTCGACGCCCTTCGCTTTCCCCCATTGGCGCGCGGCGGTGTAGCCGAGGTAGCCGGTGCCGAAGAGCGCATAGAGTTCCTCGGGCAGCGCGCCGAGGTAGGCGGTGATCCCGCCGCTGATGCCGTGCGCGATGCCGGGCGCGAAGGCGGAAATCACACCCATCGGCAGCGCGAACAGTACCAGCGCGTACATGACATAGAGGAAACTGGGACGGGCGCGACTGGTCCAGGGATCGCGCGAGTTTGCCTCCGCGACGATCGCGGAGAGCCGCGCCTCGATCTGCTTGAGTTCATGCGTGCCTTCGAGCGCGAGGAGTTCGAGCTTGGCCCTGGCGCGGGCCTCCTTGTCCGGGATCACCTTGTCGATGATCGAGGCGATCGGGCCGATGAGCGATTCAAGTAGGGGCATGGCGCGCTCCGCTGGTTGCGAGTCGCCGCGTCATATAACCATAAAGGTTCGTATAGGAAAACGGTTTTTGCCGTTCAGGTGTCGATTCCCGCGTCGGCCAGCAGTGCGCGCGCCAGCACGAGGTGTGGGCGGTCGAGCATCGCCCCGTCCAGCCCCACCGTGCCCGCGCCGGGATTGGCGTCGAACGCCGCGATCACCTTGCGCGAATGGTCGATTTCTTCGGCGCTCGGCGTGAAGGCCTCGTTGATCACCTCGACCTGCGCCGGATGGATCGCCAGCATTCCGCGGAAACCCTGGCCGCGCACCATCGTCGCCCGCTCGCGCAAGCCATCGAGGTCGCGGAAATCGGCCTGGATCGTCTCGATCGCCGCCACGCCGGCCGCCCCGGCGCCGAGCAGGCACAGGCTGCGCGCCAGCTCGTAAGTCGGCATGTAGCCGCCGCCGGGCGCGAACTGCACGCGTGCGCCGAGCGCGGAGGACAGGTCTTCCGCACCCCAGCTCATCGCCACCAACCGGGGCGATCCAGCGTAGTCGCCGGTATGAAACATCGCCTTGGCGGTCTCGGTGACGAGCGCGGCAACCCGCGTCGAGCCTGGGGCGATCCCGTGCTGTGCTTCGAGAGCCGAAAGCATCCGGTCGAGCGCTTCCACATCCGCGCGCCCTTCCGCCTTGGGCAGGAACAGCCCGCCGGGCGCGGAGCACATTACCGCCTCGAGGTCGCGCTCGGTCTCGCCGCCCGCCAGGGGATTGATCCGAACCCACAAACGCTCGCGGTCGCTCCGCGATGCGAGAAACGCGGCGACGAGTTCGCGCGCAGCGGGCTTGTTCTCGGGCGAAACAGAGTCTTCAAGATCGAGCAGGACCACGTCGGCCGCGCCGTCCGCCGCCTTGGCCATCTTTTTCTCGCTATCGCCGGGGGCGAACAGCCAAGAGCGCATCCGGTGCATCGCGAAAATCTCCTCCCGGCCGCGACTAGGCACGAACCCGGCCGCGCGCAACCGCCCGATCCGCCATCAGCCGTGATGCCGGATTTCAGCCCGCCGCGCGCGCGAAACGGGTCGGCGTCGAGCGGTGCGTCGCCTGCGACCGGCACGCCGAAATGTTCAAGAGGGCGACAGGTTTCAGTCCCTAGCGGTCGAGCCACAGCACACGGAGGAGCGAGGGAGGGTCGTAATGTCGCGTTTCAGATTTCACAGTTCAGGTTCTGGTGGTGGCGGGGCTGCCAAGCGCAACCTCGACCCGTCGGCGCGGCGCGCGCAGTTTGGGCAGATTCAGCCGATGGAGACGATGGAAAGGTCGAGTTGGCTCGAGCGCCTTTTCCGCCGCGAATACCGGTAGCAAAAGCGAGAAGTAACGGCCGCGCGGCGGTGGCGACCGGGTCGCCGCCGCCCGCTGGCGTGCGCCAAAGGCGCGAGCTCACGGCCGCTCGCGGCGGTATTCTCGAGCTAGCGGTTTGGGGAATTCATCGGATCGATCGAACCGATGAAAAACCACTGGTCGGGACGAGAGGATTCGAACCTCCGACCCCCACACCCCCAGTGTGATGCGCTACCAGGCTGCGCTACGTCCCGTATCCAGTGGAGGGCGGCCCTATAGGGTGGCGCGTCGGGGCTGGCAAGCGCCGATCTGCCGCCCGCTTTCCGCGTCGCGCGATTCGTTGCCCTCCACTTGCAATGCTGCTAGTCGCGCCCACCTGTTCGCCGGGGAGGCCAGGGGTTCGCATTACGCCGGACCGCGCGCAGACCCGCCGAATTTCTGTCTGCTAGCTTCATAGGCTTTTATCCCATGCTCGAATTCCTTGCCGTGGCGGCCAGCGGAGACACGCCGCCCGCGTGGATCCAATGGCTTCCGATCGTCGGCATGATCGCGATCTTCTGGTTCCTGATCATCCGCCCGCAGATGCGCCAGCAGAAGCAGCACCGCGAGAAGATCGCCGGAATCAAGAAGGGCGACCAGGTCGTCACCGCTGGTGGCATCGTCGGCAAGGTGATCAAGGTCGACGATCACTACGCCGAAGTCGAGATCGCCCAGGGCGTCCGCGTAAAGGCAGTCAAGAGCACGATCGGCGACATCGTTCCGCCGGGCGGCTCGGCCGCCAACGACTGATCGGAACTTTCGCGATGCTCGAATTCCCGACCTGGAAGAAGCTGTGGTTCTGGGCGATCACTCTGGTGCTCTCCGCCGCCGCGCTGCCTTCGCTGGTGTCGATCTCCGGTGCCAGCTGGCCTTCCGCGCTGCCCGATCCCGAAGTCAATCTCGGGCTCGACCTCGCGGGCGGCAGCCACATCCTGCTCGAAGCCGATCCATCGCAGGTGGCCACCCAGCGCCTCCGCAACATGGAGGAGTCGGTTCGCTCGGCCCTGCGCCGCGCCGAGCCGCAAATCCGTATCGGGGATGTCTCGACGTCGGACGACCGGCTCAGCTTCATGGTCGAGAGCGTTGCCGACGTCGACCGCGCCCGCGAGCTGCTCGAACCGCTGCTCAACGGCGAGGGAATGGTCCGCGAATGGAATCTCTCGGTCGTCGATGAGACGCGTCTGGTCCTGACGCCTACCGAGGCGGGGATCGAGCAGGCCGTAAACGCCGCGATGGATTCGTCGCAGGACGTCATTGATCGCCGGATCAACGCGCTCGGAACGCGCGAGCCGACTATCATCAGGCAAGGCGACAATCGCATCGTCGTCCAGGTGCCGGGCCTGCAGGATCCCGACCAGGTCAAGGAACTCGTCGGCAAGACCGCCAAGCTCGAATTCAAGCTCGTGAACGAGAACGCGCTCCAGACGGACCTCGCCCAGGGCATCGCCGAGCCGGGTCAGCAGATCGTCCCCTATTCCGGCGACAGCGGATTTGCCGGGCAGAACCTCGCGGTCTTCCGCCTCGGCGGCATCGACGGCAGCTCGCTGATCAAAGCGCAGGCGAGCCGCAACCAGGAAAACCAGGACGTCGTCGTCATCACGTTCGACCAGCAGGGCGGCGCGCGCTTCGCCAAGCTTACGTCGGAGAATGTCGGCAAACAATTCGCTATCATCCTCGACGGGCAGGTCATCTCTGCGCCCGTCATCAACGACCCGATCCTGAGCGGCGTCTCGGAGATTTCGGGTAACTTCACCGCCGAAAGCGCGCAACAGCTCTCGATCTCGCTCCAGTCGGGCGCGCTTCCGGTCGACTTGACCGTGGTGGAAGAGCGCACGGTCGGGCCCGATCTGGGCGCCGAATCGATCGAACTGGGCATTCTCGCCATGCTCGTCGGATCGACCGCGGTCGTCGTGCTGATGGTCGTGACTTACGGGCGCTTCGGCATCTACGCGACACTGGCGCTGATCCTGAACGTTCTGATGATCCTGGGCATCATGGCGATCATGAACACCACGCTGACGCTGCCCGGTATTGCGGGCTTCGTGCTCACCATCGGCGCCGCGGTCGACGCGAACGTGCTGATCAACGAGCGAATACGGGAAGAACGCAAGCGAGGGCGCCGCGTCTTCGCGGCGGTCGAGAACGGCTATCGCGAGGCCAGCCGCGCGATCTTCGACGCCAACATCACCAATTTCATCGCCGGCGTGCTGCTGTTCATGTTCGGCACCGGCCCGGTGCGCGGCTTCGCGGTCGTGCTCGTGATCGGCCTGTTCACCAGTGTCTTCACCGCCGTCTCGCTGACGCGGATGTGGACCGCCGGCTGGCTGCGCAGGGCGCGCCCGCAGGACATCAATCTCTAAAAGGGAGACGGACTATGAAACTTCTCAAGCTCGTCCCCGACGACACCAACATCCGCTTTCTGCGCTGGCGCATACCGTTCTACGTGGTCAGCCTGATCCTGATCGCGGCCAGCTGGGGCTTGGTCCTGACCAAGGGCCTGAACTACGGCGTCGACTTTGCGGGCGGCCTCAACATCACCGCGACGTTCACCGAGAGCACCGAGGCTCCGGTCGGCGAACTGCGCGATACCGTGGCCGAACTCGGATATGGCGAACCGGTGGTCCAGCGTTTCGGCGACGACAATCAGGTCTCGATCCGCGTTCCGCTGCCCGAAAGCGCCGAAGGCAATCCCGAGGCGGCGCAGACGATCGCCAATCAGATCGTCGCCGAGCTCGAGGAGAGCTTCGCCGACTTCCGGCTCGACGGGAACGAGAACGTTTCGGGCAAGGTTTCGGACGAGTTCCGCGGAGACGCGGCCTTCGCACTGATCGCCGCGATGCTGGCGGTGGCTTTGTATATCTGGGTACGGTTCGAATGGCAGTTCGGCGTGGGCGGGCTGTTCGCGCTGTTCCACGACGTTTCGCTGACGCTCGGCATGTTCTCGCTGTTCCAGATGGAATTCAGCCTGCAGAGCATCGCGGCCATCCTTGCGATCATCGGTTATTCGCTCAACGACACCATCGTGATCTACGATCGCATCCGCGAGAATCTGAAGAAGTATCGCAAGATGCCGCTTCCCGAACTGCTCGACCTTTCGGTCAACGAGACGCTGGCGCGCACCGTGATGACCTCGCTGACGCTGTTGATCGCGCTCGTTCCGCTGCTGTTCTTCGGCCCGGCGAGCCTGTTCGGCATGGTCGCCGCGATCACGCTCGGCCTGTTCGTCGGTACCTACAGCTCGGTCTACATGGCCGCACCGATCCTGATCTGGCTAAAGGTCGATTCGAACAGCTTCGTTCCGCAGGAGACACCTACGGACCGGCAGGAACGGGTCGCCCGCGGCGAAGTGTGAACGCAAGGCGTTCGCGCGTCAGATAAGGCTGCCGTAGCGCCGCGCGAGTTCGGCGGCGTGCGAAGGCCAGGCGAACCGTTCGACCGTCGCGGCAACGCGTTTACGCGAAGGGGGATCGGCGAAAAGCTTGCGCAACGCCGCGGCGATGGCATCGATATCGCGCGCGACGACGTAACCCGCGTCGGGGCTCGTTACCAGTTCGCGCGCACCGCCGGCTGGCGAGATGACGATCGGCGTACCGCAGGCGAGCGCTTCCACCCACGCATTGGCGAGGCCTTCCTTCTTCGAGGGGAGCGCCATCACATCGGCGGCGGAAAGAACCACCGGCAGCAAGTCGTGGTCGACCGATCCGAGGAAATGCACGCGGTCGGCGACCTGCATGTCGGCCGCCAATGACCGAAGATGCCGTTCGTCGGCGCCCTTGCCGACGAGCAGCAGTCGGGCGCCTGGAATGCTCGCGATCGCGCCGATCACGAGGTCCTGACCCTTGCGGTCGATCAGTGCGCCGACGGTCGCCACGAGCTTGTCGTTTTCGCCGAGCGGAATTCCGAGCTCCGCTCCGAGCCTGGTTCTGAGGCCCGAATGCGCAAGCGGACGAAAACGGTCGCGATCGAGCCCGGTATAGTGCACCGCGATCCGCCCCGGCGGCATGCCCAGGGCGATCATGTCGTCGCGTAGTGCATGCGACACCGCCAGCAAGCCGCGCGCGCCATTGGCCGCCTCGATCATCTGCGCCCGCGCGTAGGACTTTGCCCCCCAGTAGCTGATGTCGGACCCGCGCGCCTTGATCGCATAGGGCAGACCCAGCTGATCTGCGATCCACGCGGCGGCCGGGCCGTCGGGATAGAAGAACTGCGCATCGATCAGGTCGAACGTCTTGTCCGCGTGCAACCGTCGCGCCAGCGGGAGTACGGCGCGCGCGATCATGCTGGGATTGATGCGTCCGCCCATGTTCGGCAGCAGAAGAAAGCTGGGACGGTGGACCTCGACCCCGTTTTCGATCCCATCGGTCGCCGCGGCGGCGAGTGCGCGATAGCGGCCGAACGCCAGTGGCGGGATGCCGATCGGATTGATGACGGTGACGTCCCAGTCCCCTCGTGCGGCGAGCGCCTCGAGCGAGCGGGCGACGAAGGTGCCGAATTGCGGCGTATGGACATTGGGATAGAGCGTCGACAGCGAAAGCAGCCGCCGCGGGCGCCCAGCCGTCACAGCTTGCGGACCAGCATTTCCGCGACCGCGATCCACGGCGGCGATTCCACGACCTGCTGCTTCTGTCCGGCGCCGGGAGGAAGCAGGCCGACGAGGCCGCCCCGCCGGTCGATCAGCCGACCGAACGCGAAGCGACCGCCCTTGCGCGGGACGAGTACGTCGCGGTTGATCGCGCGGCCCGCATCGGCGGGGGCGATCTGCCGCAGCCACAGCTGGTCGCCCGCGAGGTAGGGCCCCGCCGCGGCTTCGACGGCGAGCACCACCAGCGGCCCGTCGCCGCCGATCTCGGTGGGAGGAATTGCGTCGCGCGGTTTCGCCAGCGCCTCGGCGCCCGAGGGTGCGAGCGTCGCGACGACCTGCGGTTGGTCCGAAGCGTCGGAGCGCACCAGCGACTGCGGATCGACCCCGAGCGCGGCGCCGATCCGGTCCATCCACTTGATGGAGAGATTGCGCATGCCGGTTTCGAGCCGCCCGATGGTCTGGGCCGTCGTCGGCGGATCGCATGCTTCGGCGAGGTCGGCGAGAGTCAGGCCCTTTTCACGGCGAATATCGCGGATTCGGTTGATCATCGAGCTTTCCGTGTAACCAATATGGTTTTCACTTTCCTACACCCGTGTCGATTTGGCAAGCGATGATTCGTATTCAGCCAAGGAGATCGAGATGCCGCGCAAACTCGCCGAACGCGAACTGACCGAAGAAGGCCCGAGCCGCGGAGGGAGCGCGTGCGGAAAGCGTCGCACGGTTACCGTCAACCTCGCAGAATCGCCGCTAGCCTGGCTCTATGCGCGCGGCCATCTCGATGAGCGGCTGTTCGATGCAGGCGAGCGCTTGCGGGCAGACTACGAGCGCGCGGCGCTGGGCCCGAACGTGACGATGCGATGGGATCCCGTACGGATCAAGGCGCAGGGTGCGCCGGGCCTGACGCCGACTGAGCGCCAGCTTGCAGCCAAGCAGCGCTTCCACGGCGCGATCGCGCAGGCAGGCAAGGGGCTGGACGACATCCTCTGGCGTGTCGTGTGCGGCTGCGAGAACCTGCCCGACGCCGAACGCGCGCTGGCCTGGCCCGCTCGCAGCGGAAAACTCGTGCTCAGGATCGCGCTCGACCGGGTCGCGGATTTCTATCGCATCGGGTGAACGGACCCTTCGGCAGAGCGCCGCGTTGCACCAAGGTACCAGCAACCGCGAGAGACCTCATGAAACTCTACTATTCACCCGGTGCCTGCAGCCTTGCCAGCCACATCGCCCTGATCGAAGGCGGCGTCGAGCACGACAAAGTCCGGGTCGATCTGGGCAAGCATCTGACCGAGAACGGCGACGACTTCTACGCGATCAGTCCGCGCGGATACGTTCCGGCGATCAGATCCGACGAATACGGCCTGATAACCGAGAACCCGGCGGTCCTGATGTTCATCGCCGACCGTACTGCCGCGCTACCAACCGGCGAAAATCTTTATCGCCTGCTCGAATGGATCGGGTTCGTCGGAACGGAGATCCACGGCGGTTACCACCCGTTGTTCGGGCAGGATACGGAGGACCGCCAGAACAAGGCGAAAGCTACTCTCGCCGACAAATATCGCCTCGTCGAACGGCTCATGAACGGCAGCGATTGGCTGGTGGGTGATGGCCCGACCGTTGCGGACAACTATCTGTTCGTAACCCTGCTGTGGGCCGGCAAGTTCGGAATCGACCTGCCCGATACAATGGTTCGCTTTCGCGAACGGAATCTGGCGCGCGAAGCCGTTCGGCAGGCAATGGAAGAGGAAGGCCTGAGCTAGCCCTCGACCAGTCCCGCCAGCTCGAGCCACCGCTCCTCCGCCGCGTGCTTTTCGGCGCGAGCGTTCTCTATGCCCTTGCTGATATTGGCGAATTTTTGCGGGTCTCGGGCGTAAAGGTCCGCGTCGGCGAGAATTCCCTCGCCGCGCGCGATCGCGGTTTCGAGTTCCTCGATCCTTGCGGGCAGCAACTCGTAGTCGCGCTGGTCCTTGTAGGAGAGCTTGCTCGATTTCGGCGGGGGCGGCGTCGCCGGGGAGGGAGCGGGAGTGGCCTTGTCCGGAGATTTAGCGCGGTCGGCGCTGGTGCGCTCGCGCCGCTTGGCTTCCCAGTCCTCGTAGCCGCCCGCGACGATGTCGACCATGCCGCTGCCGTCGAGGCCCAGCGTCAAGGTCACCGTGCGGTCGAGGAAGTCGCGGTCGTGGCTGACGATCAGCACGGTGCCTTCGTAGTCGGCGATCACTTCCTGCAGCAGGTCGAGCGTTTCGAGGTCGAGATCGTTGGTCGGCTCGTCGAGCACGAGCAGGTTCGA
>CAMPGP010000052.1 GCA_946885545.1 uncultured Altererythrobacter sp. | reverse complement strand
TCGGCCAGCCCGAGATCAAGCTCGGCGTCGCGCCGGGCATGGGCGGCAGCCAGCGCCTGACCCGCGCGGTGGGCAAGGCCAAGGCGATGGAGATGTGCCTCACCGGCCGGATGATGGACGCCGAGGAAGCCGAGCGCAGCGGCCTCGTCGCACGCGTCGTGCCGCACGAAACCCTTTTGGAAGAAGCACTTAAAATCGCCACCGCGATCGCCGGAATGCCGCCGATGGCCGCGATCGCGAACAAGGAAATGGTGAACGCCGCCTTCGAAACGACTCTCGACCAGGGCCTCGTTATCGAACGCCGCATCTTCCAGATCCTCGCTGCGAGCGAGGACAAGGCCGAAGGCATGGCCGCGTTCATCGAGAAGCGCGACGGCAAGTGGAAAGGACGCTGACATGAAGATCGCCTTCATCGGCCTCGGCAACATGGGCGGCGGGATGGCTGCGAACCTGGTCAAGGCGGGGCACGAGGTGCGTGCGTTCGATCTTGCGAAAGAAGCGCTTCGAACGGCCGCCGAACAGGGGTGTTCGACGTTCGAACGCGCCGCCGACGCCGTCCAGGGTGTCGACGCCGTTGTGACGATGCTGCCGAACGGCGCAATAGTGAAATCGGTGCTCGAAAACGACGTGTTCGGACAGGCGCCGGAAGGGGCAATCATCCTCGACTGTTCGACGATCGACGTCGCCACCACCCGCGCGCTGTCCGAAACCGCGAGCGCCAAGGGCTACCTGATGGTCGACGCGCCGGTTTCGGGCGGGATCGCGGCGGCGAACGGGGGCACGCTGACCTTCATGGTCGGCGGCACCGACGAGGCTTTCGCGCGCGCCGAGCCGATCCTTTCGGCGATGGGCAAGGCGGTGATCCACGCAGGCGACGCGGGCGCGGGCGAGGCGGCCAAGCTGTGCAACAACCTGATCCTCGCCGCGACCATGATCGCCACCTGCGAAGGCTTCAAGCTGGCCGAAAAGCTCGGGCTCGACAGCCAGGTGTTCTACGACATCTCGTCCAAGGCGACCGGCCAGTCGTGGTCGATGACCAGCTATTGCCCCGTCCCCGGCGTCGGCCCGCAGAGCCCGTCCGACAACGAATACAAGGGCGGTTTCGCGAGTGCACTGATGCTCAAGGACCTCAAGCTGGCGATGGAAGCGGCCGAGACCGCGGGCGCCTCCACCCCGCTCGGCAAGCATTCGAAGGAACTCTACGAGGCCTTCGCGCAGGACAACGGCGGGCTCGACTTCTCCGCCATCATCAAGTCGCTCTGATTGCAGCGACAACGTTCGCCAGCCATTCGCGCGGAGCCGTGCCGCGGCCGATGTCGGCGACGAATTCCTGGCCGCGCGAGACGGCGCGCAGCCGTCCGCCGGGCAGCCAGCGATCGGCACGGTCGTGGTAGCTGAGGCCGCCGGGCCTAAGCCACTCGGGCCGGCGCCACAGGCTCGGCGGGCCGCCGGGTACAGTGAGCCGGAGTGCGCCCGGAGCGCTTCGAGCGGTGCGCCCTTCCCCGCGATAGATCACGTCGTTGCCCGCGTGCATGGCGAGCGCGTGCGGGTGGCCGCATTCCCGCAGTGCATCGAAAGTCGCGGGATCGCAGGTCGCGAGATCGATCGTTTCGTCGACCAAGAGATAGCCGAAAATTCGGTGGTGCGGTTCGCCGCTCGCCTCCTCGCGGAACAGGCCGAAGAACACGAACGCGTCCCCGGCCCCGACTCCGCGATTGGAAAGATGCGTCTGCGCCGCGCCGCATTGGCCGAACAGGCAGGATCCATTGGGCAGGAACTTGGGATCGTGGTGGCAGCGATCCCCGGCGCGCACCCGGCCCCGGCTCGCCCTTTCCGCATGCTCGCCCAGGCCGAGGTCGGCATAGGTGGTGCTTGAGGCCGTGCCCGCGGGAATGGGCAGGCTCACGGGTCGCCCGCCGACGATCGGCGAAGGCCCTCCACCCGCCGCACTGTCGAACCCCTTGCGGCTGAAAACGATGCGCATCGCGCCCTTCCTGCAAGGGCCGCGGGGCGCTGGCAAGGCTTGCCAAAGCGGCTGACGGGGCTAGGGACCGATGCCGTGACCGTCACCGCACTCATCATGGCCGGAAAGCGCTCGGGCGTGCTCGACCCGCTCGCGGCGCGCGCGGGCGTGGCGCAGAAATGCGTCGTGCCGGTCGGCGGCAAGCCGATGATCGAACATGTCGTCGCCGCGCTGGCCGCGTGCGACCGCGTCGGCGAGATCCGGGTCGTGGCACACGAGACCGACGAGATCGCGGCCATACCGCTGGTGGCGCAACTGGCGCGCGAGGGGCGGCTGCAGTTCAGGCCAGGCGCCTTCAATCTGGTCGACAGCGTGTTCTCGGGCGCGGACGACGCCGCCTTTCCGCTGCTGATCACGACTGCGGACAATTGCCTGGTCACCGCCGAAGGCTATGCCGAGTTCGTCGACAAGGCGCTCGAGGCCGAGGCGGGCGCTGCCGCCGCGCTGGCGCGCAAGGAAGACGTGATGGCGGCCGATCCCGAAGGCCAGAAGAAGTACTACAGGTTTTCCGACGGCGAATATTCGAACTGCAACACCTACTGGATCGGCAACGCCGAGGCGCTTTCCGCCGCCGAGATCATGCGCAGCGGGGGCCAGTTCGTGAAATATCCCAAGCGGATCGCCAAGGCGTTCGGCGTGATCAACCTGGTGCGGTTCTACCTCGGCTGGGGCACCAAGGAGAAGCTGTTCGCGCAAGTATCGCGCCGCTTCGGCTTCAAGCTGGTGCCGATCGTGCTGTCGAACGGCGAATACGCGGTCGACGTCGACAACGAACGGACCTTCAACGTCACCGAACGGCTGCTGGCCAAGCGGGAGGCCGCGGCGGGCTGAAGCCCCCGCAAGCATCGCATGCGGCGCCTGATGCAGAATATCGGCTGGCTGCTCAGCGGCCGCGCGGTCAATGCCGTGCTCAGCCTCGTCTATCTCGCGCTCGCCACCCGGACGCTCGGGATCGAGGCGTTCGGTTACTTCGCGCTGATCATCGCGCTCGGTCAGACGGTGACGGGCCTCGCCAATTTCCAGACCTGGCAGTTCGTCGTGCGCTGGGGCAGCGAACCCGACGGGGCGGGAGAAGCCACCGGCTTCGCCATCGCGCTCGATTTTCTCAGCGTCGCGCTCGGCGCCCTGATCGCCGCGGCGCTGGTGTGGAGCGCGCAGCACTGGCTGCCGCTGCCCGACGACCTGCTGTGGCTCGCCTTCGGCTATTGCATCGTGTCGCTGCTCTCGATGCGCTCGACGCCGACCGGCCTGCTGCGCCTGCGCTTCCAGTTCGGGCGCGCGACCGCGGCCGAGGCGGTGCAGCCGGTCGTGCGCGCGACCGGCGCGGTGCTGGCGGTCCTGTTCATGCCCACCGTCACCGGCTTCATCCTCGCCTGGGCGGCGGCCGAAGTGGCGGTCGCGCTTGCGTTGTGGTTCGCCGCGGCGCGGCACGAGCGGATCGACTTCTCGCAGATCAGCCTCAAGAACATCCCCCGCGACCACCCGGGCGCTTGGCGCTTCGTATGGGCGACCAACATGTCGGGCAGCCTCTCGGTCGGCGGCAAGCAGGTGATGATCCTGCTGGTCGGCGCGATCGGGGGGGAGGCCTTCGCGGGCGGATTCCGCGTCGCCTCGCAGCTCGGCCAGGCGCTGGTCCAGCTCGCGCAGACCGTGTCCAAGGCGATCTACCCCGAGCTCGTCCACGCGCAGGACGAGGCGCACGACATGGCTCGGCGCATGGCCAACATCGCGCTGATCGGCGGCGCACTGGCGGTTCTGGTGGCGCTGGTGTTCGGCCGCTGGGGGCTGGAGGCGGTCGCCGGGCCCGAGTTCGGCGTGGTCTACTGGGCGATGGTGATCCTGGCGGTCGCGGGCGCGATCGAACTGGTCGGGGCGAGCCTGGAATCGCTCCTCGTCTCCGCGGGCCGCGCCGGGACCGCGTTCATCGTCCGAGCGGTTCCGACCGTCATGGCGCTGCTGCTGCTCGACGTGGCGATGGACTGGAACGGCCTCAAGGGCGCCGCTTTCACCTTGCTCGGATCGAGCGCGCTGGCAGTGATCGGCTTCTGGGTCGCGATCATCTCGCTGCAACAGATCAAGATCACCGTCGAGCGCAAGGACGAGATTCCCGACTCGACGCCCTGATGCCAAGGCCTGATGGCAGGGCCGTCTACGCGGCGTCCGGTTCGCTCCACGCCAGCACCGGCTTGCGCGCGGCAAGCGTTTCGTCGAGCCGGCGGCGCGGCGCGTAGTAGGGCGCCTGCTTCATCGAAACATCCCCCGCCCGCGCCCTTTCGGCCGCGCTGCGCAGCGCGGTGATGAACTGGTCGAGGCCCGCCTTGCTCTCGGTCTCGGTCGGTTCGACCAGCATCGCGCCGTGGACCACCAGCGGAAAATACATCGTCATCGGGTGGTAGCCCTCGTCGATCAGCGTCTTGGCGAGATCGAGCGTCGACAGCCCTTCGCCGAACCCGGCGTCGGAGAACAGCGCCTCGTGCATGCACGGCCCGCTGGGGCCGAACGGCGCCTCCAGCAGGTCGTCGAGGCTGCGCAGGATGTAATTGGCGTTGAGCACCGCATCCTCGGCCACTTGAGCCAGCCCGTCGGCGCCGTGGCTGAGGATGTAGGTCAGCGCGCGGGTGAACATGCCCATCTGCCCGTGGAATGCGGTCATCCGGCCGAACGCCTTGGTGTGCTCGAACTCGCCCGCGTTTTCTTCCTCGACCAGGTGGACCACACCGTCCTTGTCGCGCGCGGTGAAGGGCAGCGGGCCGTAGGGCGATAGCGCTTCGGAGAGCACCACCGGCCCAGAGCCCGGCCCACCGCCGCCGTGGGGGGTGGAGAAGGTCTTGTGCAGGTTGATGTGCATCGCATCGACGCCGAGGTCGCCCGGACGGACCTTGCCGACGATGGCGTTGAAGTTCGCCCCGTC
This sequence comes from uncultured Altererythrobacter sp., assembly GCA_946885545.1. The sequence goes on along the minus strand of CAMPGP010000052.1, from coordinate 5,515 downwards.
GCAATAGACGAAGCCGCCCGCGGCGTGGACCGCGTCGGAGATCGCCTTCATGTCGCGCTCGAACAACCCGCAGGTGTTGGGATTGGTGATCATCACGCCCGCGACGTCCGGCCCGAGACGAGCCTTGAGCGCCTCCAGATCGACGCGGCCGTCCTTGTTGGCAGGAATGTCCTCCACCCGGTAGCCGGCGAAGGCGGCGGTGGCGGGATTGGTGCCGTGCGCACTCTCGGGCACCAGGATCACCTCGCGTGCGTCGCCAAGCGCTTCCAGCGCGGCGCGGATGCACAGGATGCCGCATAGCTCGCCGTGCGCACCCGCCTTGGGGCTCATCGCCACGCCGTGCATGCCGGTGAGGTCGAGCAGCCAGAAGGCGAGTTCGTTGATCACCTCCAGCGCGCCGCGCACGGTCGAGACCGGCTGCAGCGGGTGCACGTCGGCGAAGCCGGGCATGCGCGCGACTTTCTCGTTGAGCCGCGGATTGTGCTTCATAGTGCACGAACCGAGCGGGAAGAGCCCGAGGTCGATCGCGTAGTTCTGGCGGCTGAGGCGCGTGTAGTGGCGGATCGTTTCCGGCTCCGACAGGCCGGGAATGCCCATCGGCGCGGTCCGCTCCATCCCGCCGAGGCGGTTCGCGCCCTGTTCGATTTCGGGAAGGTCGACGCCGGTCGTCTCGCGGTGGCCGATCTCGAAGATCAGCGGTTCCTCGAGCATGAGCGCGCGGTTTCCGGTGGCGGTCGGGGGGCCAGCGTGCATGCCGTCTTCGGCAGCGGTCATCTCGGGCTTCCAGCCGGACTTGTTGGGCGCGTTCATGCCAGTTTCTCCCGGAGCGCGGCGGCAAGCGTTGCGATGTCGTCCTCGGTCGTGGTCTCGGTGACCGCGACCAGCAGACCCTGGGCGAACTCGGGGTGCCCGGGATAGAGCCGCCCGAGCGAGACGCCCGCGAGAATGCCATCGTCGGCAAGCTGGCGCACGATCTCGCGTGCGTCGGTGCCGAGCGTGATCGTGAATTCGTTGAAGAAGCTGTCGTTGAGCACGGTGACGCCGGGGATCGCGGCCAGTGCGTCGGCGGCCTTGCACGCCAGCGAATGGTTCCACGCCGCCAGCCGCCGCAGCCCTTCCTCGCCCAGCAGCGTCATGTGGACGTTGAACGCCAGCGCGCAGAGCCCGCTGTTGGTGCAGATGTTGCTGGTGGCCTTCTCGCGGCGGATATGCTGCTCGCGGGTCGAGAGCGTGAGTACGAAGCCGCGCTTGCCCTCGGCATCCTGCGTTTCGCCGCAGAGGCGGCCGGGCATCTGGCGCACGTGCTTCTGGTCGCGCACCGCGAACAGGCCGAGGTAGGGTCCGCCGAACTGCAGGCCCACGCCGATCGCCTGGCCTTCGCCGACGACGATGTCGGCACCCAGCTCGCCGGGGGATTTGATCGCACCCAGCGCCACCGGCTCGGTATTGACCGCGATCAGCAGCGCGCCATTTGCGTGCGCGGCATCCGCGATCGCGGCGAGATCGGGGATGCGGCCGAGCACGTCCGGATATTGCACCACGACGCACGAGGTCTGGTCATCGATCCGCGCGATCAGCCCTGCGTTGTCGGGCGCGCCCTGGAGCGACGGCAGCGCATCGGCGATTTCGTCGTCGGTGAACTTGGCCATCGTGCGCACGACTTCGGCGTAGTGCGGGTGCAGCGCGCCCGAGAGCACCGCCCGTTTGCGCTTCGTCACTCGCGCCGCCATCGCCACCGCTTCCCAGCACGCGGTCGAGCCGTCGTACATCGAGGCGTTGGCCACCGCGCAACCGTAGAGCCGGGCGACCTGGCTCTGGAATTCGAACAGCATCTGCAGCGTGCCCTGCGCGATCTCGGGCTGGTAGGGCGTGTAGGCGGTCAGGAACTCGCCGCGCTGGATGATGTGATCGACGCTCGCCGGGACATGATGGCGATAGGCCCCGGCGCCGAGGAAGAACGGCGCGTCGGCAGCGGCGAGGTTTTTCTTGGAGAGGCGCCGCATGTGCTTCTCGACCGCCATCTCGCTCGCGTGGAGCGGCAGGCCCTCGATCGGGCCCGAGAGACGTGCTTCCTCGGGCACGTCGACGAACAGCTCGTCGATCGAGGATGCGCCGATCTTCGCGAGCATTTCGCTGCGGTCGGTGTCGGTCAGGGGTAAGTAACGCATTGGAACCTCTCGTCATCCCGGCGAAAGCTGGGATCGGGTGCAGCAAAGTCCGACCAGGCGGTCAGCGACCCCAGCGTCCGCTGGGGTGACGGCTAGAGCCCTTCGACGAAGCTCTTGTAGGCCTTGGCGTCCATCAGGCCTTCGAGCTCGGCCTTGTCGGCGATGGTCAGCTTGAAGAACCAGCCGTCTTCCTCGGGGCTGGAGTTGACCAGCGCCGGATCGTCGTCGAGCGCATCGTTGGACTCGGTCACCTCACCACTGATCGGAGCGTAGACGTCGCTTGCCGCCTTGACCGATTCCACGACCGCCGCATCCTTGCCCTTGTCGACCGTGCTGCCGACTTCGGGCAGCTCGACGAATACGATGTCGCCGAGCTGGCTCTGCGCGTAGTCGGTAATGCCGACGGTGGCGGTGTCGCCTTCCACGTCGATCCATTCGTGTTCGTCGGTGAAATATCGGGCCATCACTTCTCTCCGCGGTAGTAGTTGTGGGGGACGAAGGGCATCGGCGCGACCGTGGCCGGCAGGCGCTTGCCCCTGACTTCGATTTCCAGCTGCGTGCCGTGCGCGGCATATGCCGAGGCGACGTAGGCCATCGCGATCGGGTGGCCGAGCGTGGGAGCGAAACCGCCGCTGGTGACACGACCGATTTCCTCGTCGCCCACGAACACCGTCGCGCCCTCGCGCGCGGGCAGGCGGCCGTCGAGCGTCAGCCCGACCCGCTTCGTTTCGGCGCCGGATTCAAGCAGGCCGAGGATCCGCTCGGCGCCGGGAAATCCTCCCTCGGCGCGGCGACGCTTGCTGATCGCGAAGCCGAGATCGGCGCTGACCGGGTCGGTCTCGGGCGAGAGGTCGTGGCCGTAAAGCGGCAGGCCCGCCTCCAGCCGAAGCGAATCGCGCGCGCCAAGGCCGATGGGGCGCACCGCTTCGTCGGCACACAGCCGCGTGGCGATCGCTTCGGCATGCTCGGTGGGCACCGACAGCTCGAACCCGTCCTCGCCGGTATAGCCCGAGCGGCCGATGCCGATCTCGATCCCGTCGGCATTGAAGGATGTGCCCTGCATAAACCTGAGGTCGCCCGCCACGTCACCTAACACCCGCGCGATCGCCGCCGCGGCCTCGGGCCCCTGCAGCGCCAGCAGTGCGCGATCGTCGAGATGGGTCAGGGTGATTTCGTCGGGGAGGAATTCGCGCAAGTGAGCGATGTCGTCCCACTTGGTCGCGCCGTTGACGACGACGTAGTAGGCCGGGGCCTCGCCGTCGGGCGTGACGTTGGTCACCATCAGGTCGTCGAGGATGCCGCCGTTCTCGTCCAGCAGCAGCGAATAGCGGATGCGGCCCGGCTTCAGCGCCGAGATATCGCCCGGCAAAAGCGCCTCGAGCGCCTCGGCGGCACCTTCGCCCGAGACGATCAGCTGCCCCATATGGCTGACGTCGAACAGCCCGGCGCGGCCGCGCGTCCACTCGTGCTCGACGACGATGCCCTCATATTGAATGGGCATCTCGTAGCCCGCGAACGCCACCATGCGTGCGCCCTGCGCCCGATGCCATGCATCAAGGGGGAGAGTGTCGGTTCCGGTGGTCTCTTCGTCGCTCACATCAAATCCCCGAAAGCATGGCACCGCCCCGAAAAGCCGGAGCGGAGGTGACACGCCCCCTCTGTCGGGAAACCTGAGAGCCTGGCCGGTCATTCGACCGGTTTACACCTTCGGTGGCCCCGCCGGAGCGAGACGCTTTCCAGAGTGTCATCCGGCGCGCGGTCCCTTGTGCCTGAGAGTTTCCGGGGCGGTTGCTCCTTCGGCGCCGCGAGCCCGAAAGCCCGCGATCTCTCCCGCGCGACGGCCGCAGAATCGCTCCCGCGGTCGACCGCGCCCGCCCTGCGCGATTCGCCCCGCCCGGTCAATCGAGATTGGGGCGCAACCAGCGTTCGGCGGTGGCGATGTCCACACCGCGCCGCGAGGCGTAATCCTCCAGCTGGTCGCGGCCGATACGCGCGACGCCGAAATACTGCGCCTCGGGATGCCCGAAATAGAACCCGCTCACCGCCGCGGTGGGCAACATGGCGAAGTTCTCGGTCAGTTCGAGCCCGGCGTTCCTTTCCACATCGAGCAGCTCGAACAGGATCGGCTTGAGACTGTGATCGGGGCACGCGGGATAGCCCGGCGCAGGGCGGATGCCGCGGTATTCCTCCTTGATCAGCGCCTCGTTGGTCAGCTGCTCGCCCTCGGCGTAACCCCAGAGCTCGGTGCGCACGTGGCGGTGCAGCCGCTCGGCGAACGCCTCGGCCAAACGGTCGGCGAGCGATTTGAGGAGGATGTCGGAGTAATCGTCCTTTTCAGCGCGGAAGCGTTCCGAGTGCGGCTCGATCCCGTGGATGCCGACCGCGAAGCCGCCGATCCAGTCGCCCGCCGGATCGATGAAGTCGGCGAGGCACATGTTCGCCCGGTCGCGCGATTTCTTGACCTGCTGGCGCAGGAACGGGAGCACGGTGTGCGTCTCACCCTCGGCATCGTGGAGAGTGACGTCGTCGCCGTCCCGGGCGCAGGGCCACAGGCCTGCGACACCCTTGGCCGTCAGCCATTTTTCCTCGACGATCCGGTCGAGCATGGCATCGGCATCGCGCTTCAGGTCGCGCGCGGTCTCCCCCACCACGTCGTCCTCGAGGATCGCCGGGTAGTTTCCATGCAGTTCCCAGGCGCGGAAGAACGGCGTCCAGTCGATGTAGTCGCGCAAGTCGGCGAGCGACCAGTCGTCGAACGCGTGGACGCCGGGCTTGCTCGGCGGAGCGGGCTTGTCGCTGAGGTAGGCGTCGTAATAGTTCGCGCGCGCTTCATCGAGGCTGAGGAGCACGCTCTTGCCCTTGCCTTCGCGCGCGTCGCGGACCTTCATGTATTCGGCCGCGGTGTCGGCCACGAAGCCGTCGCGCTGGGTGTCGCTGAGCAGACGACTCGCGACACCGACCGCGCGGCTCGCGTCGAGCACGTGGATCACCGGCCCGTCGTAGGCCGGATCGATGCGCAGCGCGGTGTGGACCTTGCTGGTGGTCGCGCCGCCGATCAGCAGCGGCATGGTCATCTCCGCCGCCTTCATCTCCTCGGCAACGGTGACCATCTCGTCGAGCGAGGGGGTGATGAGGCCAGAAAGCCCGATCATGTCGGCCTTTTCCTCCCGCGCGGTTTCGAGGATCTTCGCCCACGGCACCATCACGCCCAGGTCGACCACGTCGTAGCCGTTGCACTGCAGCACGACCCCGACGATGTTCTTGCCGATATCGTGCACGTCGCCCTTCACGGTCGCCATCACGATCTTGCCCTTGGCCTTGCGCTCCTCGGGCGCGAGCTTGTCCTT
>CAMPGP010000051.1 GCA_946885545.1 uncultured Altererythrobacter sp. | reverse complement strand
GTCGGCGCGCCGGGTGTTGAGCGCATGGCGGATGTTGGACACGGGTATTCCTGTCGTTGGATTTGCGTTGCGGCGGCGCGTTCGCCTTACTTGTCGAGCGCGTCCAGCTTTTTCTGCATCATCGCCATCTGCTCGCGCAGCGCGGCGATTTCGGTGTCCTGCTTGCCCTCGCCCTTACCGGCTGCGCGCGGGGCCTCAGCTTTATTGCCGCCGGGGATGAATGCTTCGGTCGCGGCGCGCATCATCGCCATGTTGGTTTCGGCCATCTTGGCGAGCGGGTTGTTGCCCATACCTTCACGGAAGGCTTCCTGCAGCTTGGTCTGGTTCTTGCGGAAGTTCGCCATGCTCGCTTCGAGGTAGCTCGGCATCATCGCCTGCATCGAATTGCCATACATCGAGATCAGGTCGCGGAGAAAGCTGACCGGCAGCATCTGTTCTCCGCCGCTCGCCTCCTCGTCCATGATGATCTGGGTCAGGATCGAATGGGTGATGTCGTCGCCGGTCTTGGCGTCGACGACCTGGAACTGCACGTCCTCGCGGGTCATCCGGGCGAGGTCGTCCAGCGTGATGTAGCTCGAAGTGCCGGTGTTGTAGAGGCGCCGGTTGGCGTATTTCTTGATGATGATCGGATCGCCCGGTTCACCCTGTTTCTTGGCCATGGATAGATCCTGAAATGCTGCACTCATGCTGCATTAGCAGGTGCAGCATGTGCAGCGCAACATGACGCGCCCGTAACGCAACATTATCGGCGGAAGCGGCGTCCGAGCGTCGTCAGCAGCTCGTATTGCGAAAGTCCACATGCCTGTGTGACTTCGGGCAGATCGAACGGCACGTCGAGCCAGTCGCCCTCGCGGAGGTCGGGTGCGGCGGAAAGGTCGACCACGATCATGTCCATCGAAACCTTGCCGAGCAGCGGGAGCCGCGCTGCGCCATGATGCAGTGCACCACCCGGCCCGCGCGCCCGCAGGAACCCGTCGGCATAGCCGAGGGAGACGATCCCCGCGCGCATCGAGCCGCTCGCGGTGAACGTCGCGTTGTAACCAACGCTGTCGCCCGCCACGAGTTCACGGACCTGTATGATCGCGGCTTGCGGATAGGCCACCTGGCGGATGTCGCTCGCGAGTTCGCCGCGCGGGATGCCGCCGTAGAGCGAGAGTCCGGGGCGCGTGAGGTCGAACGCGAAATCCGGCCCCAAGGCTATGCCTGCGCTGTTGGCGAGGCTGCGCCGCTGTGCCGGAATCGCCGCGCAGACCTCGTGGAAGCGCGCGAGTTGGGTCGAATTGAGCGGGCTGTCCTCGTCCGCGGAAGCAAGGTGCGACATCAGCACATCGACCTCGAGCGCGGCGATCGTCGGATCGCCGATCGCAGCCGGCGGCACCCCGAGGCGGTTGATCCCGGTGTCGATCATCAGATCGCAAGGACCGCCGCCGGCTTCGATCCAGCGCTGCGCCTGCTCCACGCTGTTGATCACCGGCTTGACCCCGGCAGCGCGCGCATAAGCCGCATCTTCGGAACGGATCGGCCCGTGAAGTACCGAAACCTGCGCCGGATCGACGTACCGCAGCACCTCGGGCACTTCGCTCCAGTGCGCGACGAAGAAATCGCGTGTGCCCGCGTTGCGCAGCACTGGCACCGCCTTGTCCGCGCCGATCCCGTAGGCATCGGCCTTTACCGCGGCGCCGGCGCGCGCGCTGCCCGAGCGGGCGTCGAGCGCGCGCCAGTTCGCCGCGAGAGCGTCGTCGTCCAGTCTCAGCCGCAGGCTCGGCGGCGGTAGATCAGGCATCGTCTTCGAAGTCTTTCGGTGGCCCGCCCGCAAGCCCCCACCATGCGACCACGACGCCGAACGCGACGACGGCCCAGGTGTACCAGAGCCCGGCATAGACGTCGCCCGTACGTGCGACGATGATGCCCGAGATGAGCGGCAGGAACCCGCCCAGATAGCCCGCGCCGATATGGTAGGGGATCGACATCGAGGAATAGCGTATCTGCGGCGGGAACATCTCCGACAGCAGTGCCGCCACCGACCCGTAAGTCAATGCCGACAGCACGCCGAGCCCGAGCAGCAGTGCGACGATTCCGACGATATTCGCGAGCGGCGGCGACTGGCGCTCGAAATCGAAGCCGCGCGTCTCCAGTTCGGCCAGCAGCCCGTCGCGCCGCGCGGCAGCGTCGTCCATCCACGCCGGCGCCAGCACCACCGGCTCGCCCGCGACCGTCAGCCCCAGTGCATCGGCTTGCTCCACGGTGTAACTCACGCCGCTCGCGGTCAGCGTTTCGAGAACTTTGCCGCAACCGGTCTGCTCGCGGTCGAACAGTTCGGCGAAGGGATCGGTCGTGCATTGCGGGCCCGACACGACGACCGGATTCGCGGCGGAGGTTTCGGCGAGGCCGGGGTTCGCGAGCTTGCCCATGCCCCAGAAGATCGGGAACAGCAGCAGCAGCGTCAGCAATGCGCCGACGATGATCGGCTTCTTGCGGCCCACCCGGTCTGACCAGCGCCCGACCACGAGGTAGAACGACATCGCAATCAGACCGGCGATCAGCAGGATGACCTCGACCAGCCCTTCCTCCATCCGCATCGGCCCGCGCAGGAACGACAGGCCGGAAAAGAACGCGGTGTACCAGATCGTGGTCAGCACCCCGGTGATCCCGAATAGCGCGACGAAGATGCGCTTCTTGTTGCCGGGATAACTGAAGCTGGCGGTGAAGGGATTGGCGGCAGTGCGGCCTTCGGCCTTCATTGCCTGGAACACCGGGCTCTCGTTGAGCTTGAGCCGCATCCACAGAGATATGACCAGCAGCACGATCGAGAGCAGGAACGGCACGCGCCAGCCCCAGTCGGCGAAATCTTCCGGCGGAATGATCAGGCGGCAGGCCAGCACGACCGCGATCGAAAGCACGAACCCGCCGACCACGCTCGCCTGGATGAAGCTGGTGTAGAACCCGCGCTTCTCCGGCGGCGCATGCTCCGCGACGTAGATCGCCGCGCCGCCGTATTCGCCGCCGAGCGCAAGGCCCTGGAGAATGCGGAAGCCGATCACGATGATCGGCGCGGCGATCCCGATGCTGGCAGCGCTCGGAATCATCCCCACACCCGCTGTCGCGACGCCCATCAGCGTCACGGTAACGAGGAAAGTGTATTTGCGGCCCAGCTTGTCGCCGAGATAGCCGAACAGGATCGCGCCGAGAGGCCTGAAGCCGAAGCCGACCGCGAACCCTGCCCACACCAGCAGCAACTGCAGCGTCTCGTTGCCGCTCGGGAAGAAGGCCGCGCCGATCAGCCCGGCGAGCGTGCCGTAGATGAAGAAATCGTACCACTCGAAGATCGTGCCCGCCGAGGAGGCTGCGATGACGAGGCGGATTTCCTTATCGGTCGGCTCGCGTTGCGCGGCCGCGGCACTCTGGTCCATCTGGCTTTCCCTCTCCCCGAGCGGGATGATCTAGCCAGACTGCGCGACCTTGGAAAGCGCATCTCGCGCCGCTCTCCACGGCAGGAGAACCGCTCCGTGCCGGCCCGGATGCGCCTGCGCGGGAGCGATCGCGGAAAAGCCGGGCCAGTCGGGGAGCGGGCCCCCTTCGAACCATGCTTCGATCGCGGCTTCGGCAGCGGCGATCTCGCCCGCCGAGCGCCCCTCGACACCGCGCGCGAAGATCGCGGCCGCGGCTTGTCCGACGGCGCAAGCGGAGACCCGAATGCCGAACCGCCCGATCGTGCCACCGGGCATGGGGGCGAAGCCGACCGTCACCGTGCTGCCGCAAGTGCGCGAGACGGCATGGCCGGTCAGGGAATGCGAAGGATCGATCGGGACGTCGGCTAGCGATACCGCCAGCGCAAGCAATTCGGGCGTGTAGAGCTTGCCTTCGTCGCGCCCGCTCATTGAGCCGCTTCGGCTTCGGCTTCCGCCTCGGCTCGCAGCGCCGCACGGCGCTCGTGGATCATCTCGACCAGCGCGTCGCTGCTGGCGTTGACGACCGGATAAGTGCGCGCCGTGCTGATCCAATCGGGCCTGCCCGCCGCGCCCCATATCGTGTCGTAGCCCAGCACGAGCATCGAGAACGCCAGCACTACGATGATCGCTCCCTTGATCGCGCCGAAGCCGAAGCCGAGCACGCGGTCGATCGGCCCGAGGATCGAGCCACGCGAAGCCTCGCCCATCCTCCCCGCGATGAGCTTCATCGCGGCATAGGGGATCAGCAGCAGGAGCACGAAGGCGACCACCGCCGCGCTCGTCTCGCTCCCGACATAGGGCTCGAGCGCGGTGTAGAGCGGCGTGTGGAGATAGCGGATCGCGGCAAGCGCGAGGATCCACGAGGCAAGCGAGAGGACTTCCTGCACGAAACCGCGCAGGAATCCGCCGACTGCGGCCACCCCGACGATGATGAGGACGATGAGATCGAAGGCTGTCATAGGCCGCGTAAAATTAGGTGGTTGCCACAACCCGGTCAACGAGATTGGCGAGATGCTTGATGCCGCGGTAGTTAAAACCGGATGAACGCGCCGGGTCGCTCTTGTCGTCTTCCGGCCCGTAACCGCGGTCGAAACCGAGTTTCGCCGATTCGCGCACCCGCAGCGAGGAATGCGCTACCGGACGCACTTCGCCGGCCAGCGACAGTTCGCCGAACCACACGCTCTTTGCCGGAAGTGGCCGGTCGGCGAGCGCGGAGACGAGCGCTGCCGCGACCGCCATGTCAGCCGCCGGATCGGTCAGCCGATAGCCACCGGCGACGTTCAGATAGACTTCTGCCGAACTGAAATTGAGCCCGCACCGAGCTTCGAGCACCGCGAGCAGCATCGCGAGGCGGCCATTGTCCCACCCCACCACTGCACGGCGCGGCGTGGCTCCGGACTGGAGCCGCACGATCAGAGCCTGGACTTCAACCAACACGGGCCTCGTGCCTTCCAGCGCCGGGAAGACCGCGCTGCCAGCGAGCGGCTCGTCGCGCCCCGAGAGGAACAGCATCGATGGATTGGCGACTTCCTCGAGCCCCTGCCCCTCCATCGAGAAGACGCCGATCTCGTCGACCGGCCCGAAACGGTTCTTGAGGCTGCGGAGGATCCGGAACTGGTGGCTGCGCTCCCCCTCGAAGCTCATCACCACGTCGACCATGTGCTCGAGTACGCGCGGCCCCGCGATGTTTCCGTCCTTGGTCACGTGCCCGACCAGCACCATAGCGACGCCGTTTTCCTTGGCGTAGCGGATCAGCTCGAACGCGCAGCCGCGCACCTGGCTGACGGTGCCGGGCGCACCCTCGATCGTGTCCGAATGCATCGTCTGTATCGAATCGATCACCAGCAGCGCGGGTGGCGGCATGGTGCCGAGCGTGGTGAGAATATCGCGCACCGAGGTCGCCGCAGCGAGCTTGATCGGAGCGTCCGCAAGCCCGAGTCGCGACGCACGCAGGCGCACCTGCCCGGCCGCCTCTTCCCCGCTGACATAGACGGTCTCGCCGCCCGACTTGGCGATCTTCGCCGCCGCCTGGAGCAACAGGGTCGACTTGCCGATCCCCGGGTCGCCGCCCATCAGGATCGCCGACCCGGGGACGAGCCCCCCGCCCAGCGCACGGTCGAATTCGGCGAGCCCGGTCGTGCGCCGATCAAGCACCTCGCCGGGCGCATCGAGCGGTTCGAATGCAACCGCGCGGCCGCCGCTCGAAAGGTCGTGCTTGAGTGAGAAGACGGTCGCGGGCGCATCTTCCGCCATCGTATTCCACTCGGCGCAATCGGGGCATTGCCCCTGCCACCGGTGCGAAACCGATCCACATGCCTGACAAACGTAGCGCTTCTTCGACTTGGCCATCCCCCGCCGATAAACGGAACATTTATGGAACGCAATTGCCAAGCCGTTCAATGGTCGGCACAAGGCGGGCGATGCGGCAGAAGGAACTGAGGATCGCGCTCGTCTGCTACGGGGGGGTCAGCCTGGCCGTCTACATGCACGGCGTCACCAAGGAAATCTGGAAGCTCGCCAGCGCCAGCCGGTCCTTCCATGCAGGCGATCCGCGAGCCGAAGGGGTTCAGGGGGTCTACCGCGACCTGCTGGAGGCGATCGAGGCCGAACACGACCTGAAAGTGCGCGTCCTGCCCGACATCCTCAGCGGAGCGAGTGCGGGCGGGATAAACGCGGTCTTCCTCGCCCAAGCGATCCATTCGGGCCAGTCGCTCGAGCCGCTGACCGACCTTTGGCTGACCACCGCCGACGTCGAGCAGTTGACCGATCCCGAAGCCGAGCCGGTCTGGCGCTTTGCCAAGTACTGGGCCCAGCCTATCGCCTGGTGGCTGCTCGACCGCCCGGGCAACGCGGTGTCGGAAAGCGTCGCGCCGGAGACGCAGTCAGAAGTGCGGCGAAAGGTTTCAGCATTCATCAGGGGGCGCTGGTTCGAACCGCCCTTTTCCGGCATCGGCTTCTCGCGCCTTCTTTTCGATGCGCTCGCCGCGATGGCGGATGCGCCATGCGGCAAGCCGTTGCTACCGCCGGGGCACCCAATCGATCTGATGGTGACCGCGACCGACTTTCGCGGACACCTCGAACTGCTCCGCCTCCACAGCCCGGCGGTGGTCGAGGAAAGCGAGCATCGCCTGCCCGTCGGGTTCCACGGCCGAACGCCCTCGACCGCCGGGGAGAACCTGGCAGACCCGCTCGAGCTCACATTCGCGGCGCGCGCCACCGCGAGCTTCCCCGGCGCATTCCCCCCATTGCGGCTCGACGAAATCGACCGCCTCGCGCGCGAGCGCAAGGTCGACTGGACCGGGCGGCAGAGCTTTCTTGGACGCGTGATGCCGGTGAACACGCGGCAGGGCACGGTCGAGACCATTTCGCTGATCGACGGCTCGGTGCTGGTCAACAAGCCGTTCGAGGGCGCGATGAAGGCGCTGCGGGGGCGCCCCGCCCAGCGCGAGGTCGATCGGCGGTTCGTCTATATCGATCCGCGGCCCGATCGCACTGGCTCGATCCGCGAGCAGGCGGGCGAGCCGGTCGGGTTCTTCGGGGCGATCTTCGGCTCGCTCTCGACGATCCCGCGCGAACAGCCGATCCGCGACAACCTCGAAGTGCTGGAGCGACAGTCGCACGAAGCCGAGCGATTGCGCGCCATGATCGCAGCGCTGCGCCCCGATGTCGAAGCGGCGGTCGAGAAGCTGTTCGGGATGACATTCTTTCTCGACAAGCCGACGCCCAAACGGCTTCACGCATGGCGCGCCAAGGCGCAGCAGGCTGCGGCCGAGCGCGCGGGATATGCATTCCAGTCCTACGCCCAGGCCAAATTCACCGGGATCGTCGAGAGCCTGGCGGAACTGATCTTCGATGCGGCGCCGGAACTGAAGTTGCCCGATCCGCGCCCGATCGCCACCAGGCTCCGTGGCGCACTGGCGGAGCGAGGGCTCGACAGTCTCTCCGCGCCTTCGGGCGGGGCGAAGGATGAGGCCATCGCGTTCTTCCGCGCGCACGACGTGAGTTTTCGCGTGCGCCGGTTGCGGCTGCTCGCCCGGCGTCTGTCGCGCGAATGGGATGCCGATCCCGAGATCCCCGACGCGGCGGTCGAGGATGCACGCGAATCGATCTACGATATCCTTGCGCTCTATTTCGCGCGCGAAGGTCACGAGCAGCTGGGGGAGGAATTTCCTGCGGTAGCGGCGACTGCCCTCGACGATCCGGTCGCCGCGCTCGATGCGCTCGCGGCGAGGCGCCTTCTTCCCGAGGTCGACGAACTGGCCGAAGAGATGCTGGCCGAAGCGCTCGAGCGCATGCCCAGAACCCTGCGGCGACTGATCCTGCTGACGTACCTCGGCTTCCCGTTCTACGACGTCGCCACCCTGCCGTTGATGCGCGACGAGGCGCTGACCGAGTTCGACCCGGTGAAGGTCGACCGGATCAGCCCGGACGATGCGCGGAGCATTCGCGCCGGGGGCACCCGAGCGACGCTGCGTGGAATCGAGTTCTACAATTTCGGCGCCTTCTTCAGCCGCGCCTACCGCGAGAACGATTCTCTGTGGGGCCGACTCCACGGGGCGGAGCGCATGGTCGACCTGCTGGTCTCCACCATCGACGGCGCACCTGCGTTCGATCCGGGCGAATTCAAGCGCCGCATCTTCCTCGCGGTGCTCGACGAGGAGGAAGGGCGGCTGCGCGCCGATCCGGGAATGCTGGAGCGGATCCGGGGCGAGATCCTGCGTACCGGGTAAGCGCGGCGCCTAGCGCGCGAGCTCGGCAACCAGTACCCGGGCCGCGGCCGTCACGTCGTCCCAGGTATATTCGAACAGTTCTTCGCCCCCGTAATAGGGATCGCTGACGCTCGCGCCCTCGCGGCCCGGAACGATGTCCAGCAGGAGCGAAACCTGCGCCGATGAACCGGTCGGCGCGATCGCACGCAGGTCCGCGAGGTTCTGTTCGTCCATCGCGAAGATATGGGTGAAGCGCGTGAAATCGTCCGTCACGACCTGCCGTGCGCGCAAGCCGGCGATGTCGACACCAACCTCGCGCGCAACCGCCTGCGCGCGGGGATCGGGCGCCTTGCCCGCATGCCAATTGCCGGTTCCGGCGGAATCGACCTCGACCGTCAGCCCCGCGAGCTTCGCCTCGGCCCGGAAGGCCGCTTCGGCGAGCGGCGACCGGCAGATGTTGCCGAGGCAGACGAACAGGACCGCGGGCGGCCGTTCGTTCATCCGCCGAACGCGCCCTTGAGCTTTTCGAAGAAGCCGAGGCTCTCGGGGCATTCCTCGCCGGTCTCGGTCTCGCGGAACTGTTCGAGGATGGCCTTCTGTTCCTTCGACAGTTTGGTCGGCGTTTCCACCGCGATCTCGACCACCAGGTCGCCGCGGCCCCGGCCCTGCAACACGGGCATGCCCGCGCCGCGCACGCGCAGCTGCTTGCCCGACTGGATGCCGGCAGGAATATCGACGGTGTTGCTCTCGCCCGCAAGGTCGGGGATCTCGACTTCCCCGCCCAGCGCGGCGGTGGTGAAGCTGATCGGCACACGGCTGACCAACGTCGTCCCCTCGCGCTGGAACACAGCATGCGGGCGAACGTGAACGAAGATGTACAGGTCGCCCGGCGGCGCGCCGCGCGGCCCCGCCTCACCTTTGCCCGAAAGTCGGATGCGCGTGCCCGTATCGACCCCCGGCGGTATTTCCACGTCGATCTTCTGCGCCTTGTCGACGCAGCCTTCGCCGCCGCAATCGCGGCACGGGCTCACCAGCACTTCACCGCGACCGTGGCAGTTGGGACATGGCCGCTCGACCACGAAGAAGCCCTGCTTCGCGCGGACCTTGCCGTAGCCGTTGCAGAGGTTGCAGCCGCGCGTGCTGGTGCCCGGTGTCGCGCCCGAGCCATGGCAGGTGACGCAGGTCTGCGAGACCTCGATCTCGATCTGGTTCGACTTGCCGTGGAAGGCGTCTTCCAGTCCGATCTCCATGTCGTAGCGCAAGTCGGCGCCGCGGCGCGGTTGCTGCCGTCCGCCGCCGCCGAAGGCGCTGCCGAAGATGGTCTCGAAGATGTCGCCGATATCGGCGAAGTCAGCCCCCGGATGGCCGCCACCGCCCATCCCCTGCTGGAAGGCCTGATGGCCGTAGCGGTCGTAGGCCGCGCGCTTCTGCGGATCCTTGAGGCATTCGTAGGCGACGCTGATCGCCTTGAACTTCGCCTCGTTCTCCTTGCAGCCCTGGTTCCGGTCGGGATGGTGCTTCATCGCCAGCTTGCGGTAGGCGGACTTGATCGTCGCGCCATCCGCATCGCGGCTGACCCCGAGGAGCTCGTAGAAATCGATTTCGGTTGCCGACATGGTATCTGCGCCCCGTAAAGATCTAGCCGCCGCCGGGGCGAAGCGCACCGGCGGCGGACTGGATCTTCATCGGGCGTCTCAGCCCTTGTTGTCTTCGTCGACTTCGGAGAATTCGGCGTCGACCACCTCTTCTTCCGCACCGGCCTCGCTGCCTGCAGCGGCACCGTCGGTCGGGGCGTCGGAAGCGGCGTTCGCCTGCTCCTGGCTGTAGATTTCCTGGCCCATCTTCATGGCCACTTCGGTCAACGCCTGCGCCTTGGCGTTGATCGCGTCGACATCGTCGCCTTCGAGCGCGGTCTTGGCTTCGGCCAATGCGGTTTCGACCTGGCCCTTGAGATCGGCGCTGATCTTGTCGCCGTGCTCGTCCAGCTGCTTCTGCGTCGCATGGACGAGGCTGTCGGCCTGGTTGCGGGCCTCGGCGCTCTGGCGGCGCTTCTTGTCCTCGTCGGCGAACTTCTCCGCGTCCTGGACCATCTGGTCGATGTCGTTGTCCGACAGACCGCCACTGGCCTGGATGCGGATCTGCTGCTCCTTGCCGGTGCCCTTGTCCTTCGCGCTGACATTGACGATGCCGTTGGCGTCGATGTCGAACGTGACCTCGATCTGCGGCACGCCGCGCGGCGCGGCCGGGATGCCGACGAGGTCGAACTGGCCGAGCATCTTGTTGTCCGCGGCCATCTCGCGCTCGCCCTGGAAGACGCGGATCGTCACCGCGTTCTGGTTGTCCTCGGCGGTCGAGTAGGTCTGCGTCTTCTTGGTCGGGATCGTGGTGTTGCGGTCGATCATGCGCGTGAACACGCCGCC
>CAMPGP010000050.1 GCA_946885545.1 uncultured Altererythrobacter sp. | reverse complement strand
GTGGATCCCGCTCGCGAGCAGGTCGCGATAAAGGCGCACGTCGTTGACCTGGCCGACGGCGATGACCACCGTGCCCGGCTCGCAGACTTCGGCCAGCGCGTTGATGTCGTTGAGCGGATCGCCGCTTTCCGACAGGTCGACCAGCAGGATGTTGGGACTCGCCGCGACCGAAAGCGACTGGACCGCGTTGCGCAGTCCGCCCTTGGCGCACTTCTCGGGCTGCCAGCCCATTTCGATGACGACCGGGCGCAGCACGTCGAGCGCGGCTTCATCGCAGATGAAGGCGGCGAACGGATCGCGGTTGCCGTTGGGTTTCCAGGGCGCGTTCATGGCTCAGTTTCCTCCGGTGCCGGTCTGCGCGAGGCCGCCTTCGCCGGTCGGCGTCTGCTCGCGGTAGCTGTTGATGGCCTTGCTCGAGCTCATGACCACGGTCTCGCCGGTGCCCTTCTGGCCGCTGATCAGGTCTTCGGGATTGGCGACCATGGCCGCCATGTTCCCGTTCACCGCGCAGCCGTATCCGGGGGAAGTGGCGTTGGTATAGTTCATGTCAGATTTTGCCGACCAGTCGGGGCATCCGGGCACGTGCGCGCTCGATCGCGTGATCACGACGCGGGCATTGCCGGGCTCGACATAGCCCACGGTGACCGGCGCGCCTTCGCTCAGCAGGATACCGTGGCGCGCGGCCAGCTTGGCCACTGCCTCGCGCGTGGCTCCGCTCGCGCTCGGATCGTCGATCGCGACCCGGTCGCCGTAGCGCAGGTCCATTGCGTCGAACCAGTCCGCCAACCGTTGCTGTTCGTTGAACGCCAGGCCGCCGGAACTCGCCTGCACGTCGAGCGCGTAGTTGGTCCGTTCGACCACCGGCTGCTTGGTCGAATAGAGGCTGGCGTTCTGCGGCATCCCGCCACAGGCCGCGAGCGACAGTCCGAGCGAGACGGCGAGGGCACCTGCGAACTTGCGATTGATTGCCTTGGGCATGGTGGTCACCTCTCTCACTTCAGGCTGAAGCCGGGTGCAGCGCCTTCGGCGCGGCGTTCGGAACGGTTGGGCGATCCGGGCAGCACGGCCTGCGGATCGACCTGCGAGACGTCGGGCTGCGGCGCGTCGCGATCGACCGCGGTCGGACGCGGGCGCTGTTCCCCGCTGACCCCGGCGTTGTCCTGATAGCCAAGCAGGCTTTCGGCTTCGTTCGCGGCGTGGAAGCCGTCGGTCGGCAGGCGGATGTCGCCGTCGTTGACCGGGTTGACCAGATAAGGGGTCACCACAATCACCAGCTCGGTCTCGCCCTTGCGGAACTGGCGCGAGCGAAACAGGTTGCCCAGGATCGGCACGTCGCCGACGCCCGGCGCCTTGTCGATCGTGTTCTGCGCGCTGTTGCTCATCAGGCCCGCGATCATGAAGCTTTGGCCGGAGCCGAGTTCCACTGTCGTCTCGGCGCGGCGGATGGTGAGCGCCGGTACCTGGAAGCCGTTGAGCGTCACCGCCCCCTGGCTCGACAGTTCGGAGACTTCGGGCCGCACACGGATCGAGATCCGTCCATTGGCGAGCACGACGGGCGTGTAGGCCAGACTGACGCCGAACTTGCGATACTCGATCGCCGTAGTTCCGAGACCCTGGCTGATCGGGATCGGGAATTCGCCACCAGCGAGGAATTCCGCCGTTTCGCCCGAAAGCGCGGTGAGATTGGGCTGCGACAGCGTGGTCAGCAAGCCGTCACGCTCTGCGAGATCGAGCGCGCCTGCAAGGTCGAGACCGAGGAAGCGGCCAAGACCCGAGAGCGTGGTGCCGCCCTCGATCCCGGTCACGACGGTCGTTCCCTCGGATGCCTCCGTCACGCCGGTGAACACGCCGCCGCCCGGAGCATATTGCGGGAAGGGCGAGCGGCCGGTGGTGACGCCGAACTTGAAGCCGCTCGAGCCGTCGAAGCTGGCGAGGTTGGCGCCGATGGCGCGGACCAGCGAACGGCTCACCTCGGCGAAGCGGACCTGCAGGTTGACCTGCAGGGGCGTCGCCATTTTGAGCCGGCTGATCACGTTCATTTCGTCGCCCACGAAGGCCTGGACGAGGCGCTCGGCCTCCGCGGCGTCTTCGGGCGCGGCGACGGTGCCGGTCAGCAGGATCGTGTTGGTGCCCATCGTCGCGGTAGAGATCTGCGCCTCGGGCATGGCCAGCGTCAGCATCTGCGGAATGCTGTCGATGTTGGAGCCGACCCGGATGTTCGCGGACCACACGATGTCGCCCGCGGAATTGCTGGCATATACGGTGGTCTCGCCACCGGACTTGCCGAACACGTAGAGCTGGCGCCGCGACTTGACCTGAACGTCGGCCACGGCCTCGTTGGCGACGAACACGTCGGCCATCGAACCGGGAACGGTGACCAGTTCGCCCCGCCCGATCGACAGCACGATGCTCTGCGTCGGGCTGACGACGGTCTGCGCGTTGGCGAGGTTCGCGGGAATGCCCGAGATCGGGGCCAGTGCGATACCGGCCATGAGCGCGGTGGCTATAAGGCGGCGTTTCATGATCTTGCCCCTCGAATGCGTGTCGCTGCTGCGACAGGCGAAGTGTGCGGTGTAGCGGCGCATGTCATTCCTTCCCGACCGGTACTTCGACCGTGGTCTTGCCGCGGGTCACGCGGACGGTCGGCCCGGAGCGGACGGGGGCCGGAGCCTCGCCGCTCGCCTGGGCCGTGCTCGGCACACCCATCGAGGGCGGCGCGTAGTTCGCGGGGCGCGAGGCCGGCATCGACGAGCGCTGGAAGCGAGACACGTCGCCGCCGGTCACGAACGTCGTGCCCTGGTCGATCGGACGGGCCATCGCCTGGCGGAGAAGCTTCTCCTCTTCCTCGGGCGTGGCATCGTCGGGAACCTTGATGTCGCCCGCGGCGATCGCGCGCTCGAGCTCCGACTGGCTGTCGGCGATGGAGCGGAGCGAGAGGCTGAGCGTGCCGATGGTCTGCGCGACCGAGACCTTTTCGGCGATCTTGGGCGTGACTTCGAGCGTCACTGTGCGGAAAGCGCGGACGACGGTCTTGCCCTCCACCGTTTCCTGGGTCGTCGACTGGTCGGTTGCCAGCACGCGCAGGTTGCGCAGGATGGTTTCGGAAGCCTTGAGCGACTGACCCTCGTCACCTTTCACGGTCTGGGTGAGCACCATGTCCACGCGATCTCCGGGGAAGACGAAGCCGGCGACGCCGGTCTTGGCCGAAACCGGAACGGTGACCGCGCGCATGCCCGGGCCGAGAGCCGCGGCGAGGAAGCCGCGGTCGCCAGGCGCCACGAGTGAGCCCTGCGTCACCGGCTCACCTGCGGTGACCGGATGGCGAACGACGGTTCCGAGCAGCTTGGTGAGGTCCGATTCACCGTCGAGGAAGTAGGCGTCCTGGACGAGCTCCTCGGGCCACATCTGGAAGCCAACCGCGTCGGCGGTGATGATCGTACCGGTCGGTAGCGCGCGCTGCGCCACGAGGACCTTGGGCCCCTGCGGAACCGGCGTCGCGGCCTCGACCTGCGGGGCGGAAGCCCCGGCAAACATGCTGCGAGCCATCAGGGCCGTGCCGATCGCGATGACCAGCGCGCCGAGCAGCAGAACCAGCTTCTTCCTGTCCATGGCTTAACAAGCCCCCTCGTGTTGCCCGCGAGAGATGCGGGCTGATATGGTTTTCGTCCCTAAGTGCGGACTGGTTAAAATGAAGTTCACCCCGTTACGCCCGCGATTGCGGCGTCCGGCAGGTAGTGCGTGGCGAGTACCCAAAGTCCGCCCGTCGAAATCGCGACTCCGTAAGGAACCTGGATCCGGTCGCGCTGGCGGCGCATGATGTGCCACGCGCCGACCACGATCGTCAGCAATCCGCCGACGAGCGCCATCACGACCAGCAATTGCAGGAACAGGCCGGGCTCGATCCACAGCGCCAGAGCGGTCAGCAGCTTCACGTCGCCGCCGCCCATCATGCGCATCGCGAACAGCGCGGCCAGGACGGCGAAGGCGGCAAATGCCACGCCCAGCTGGATCGCCACGCCGGGCCACAGCGACACCCCGCTGGCCCACCAGAACAGTGGCGCTCCGAGCGCGATGGCGGCGTTGAGCCAGTTGTCGATCTGTCGCCGGCGGACGTCGGTAAAGGCCGCGAAAACCAGCGCGATTGCCAAGGCTACGAGCAGCCCGTAGTGGAAATAGCCGTCCGGCATCGTAACCCCCGATGGTCCCCCGTCAGGGTCAGGTGCTACAGGGTATCACTTACCAAAAAGTAACCACCCGCAGGAGGGCGGCATTAGCCAAGCCGAACAAGCACAAACGCCGCGCGATGCGATCGATCGGCGTGCGATCCCGCCCCACGCGGTAGAAGGCCGCTGGATGGCACCCGACGAGTACGCGATCCGCCGGATCGACTGGCCGGGCGACGCGGCCGCGCCGCGCGGGTCGATCCTGTTCCTCCCAGGCCGGGGAGACAATTACGAGAAGTATCTCGAGACCCTCGAACAATGGCACCGCGCCGGTTGGCGGGTCACCGCGTCGGACTGGCGCGGCCAGGCCGGATCGGGGCGGCTGGGCAACGATCCCGTGACCGGCCACGTCGACGATTTCTCGCGTTGGGTGGACGATCTGGCGCACCTGTGGCGGCGATGGAAAGCCGAGACGCCCGGACCGCACGTGCTGATGGGCCATTCGATGGGCGGACATCTGGTCTTGCGAGCAGTCGCCGAGCAGCGAGTCGATCCCGATGCGGTCGTGCTCTCGGCGCCGATGCTCGGCTTCTACGGCAGCGTGCTGCCGGTGGGCTGGATGCACCGCCTTGCGGGCGTCATGAAGCGCTTCGGGGATCCCGCGCGCCCCGCCTGGAAGTGGAGCGAGAAGCCCGGCGAGGTCCCTGTGACCCGGATCAACCTGCTGACCCACGATCCCGAGCGCTATCAGGACGAACTGTGGTGGCGCGAGCAGAGGCCCGAGCTGGTGATGGGCCCGGGCAGCTGGGGCTGGGTCGAGCGTGCCTACGAATCGATGCGTTCGCTCTATCGACCCGATATTCTCGAATCGATCAGGGTGCCCACGCTCATGATCGGCACGTCGAACGACAAGCTGGTGGACATGATCGCCATCGAGGCGGCCGCCCGCCGCCTGCCGCAGGGCGAATTGCTCGCCTTCGGAAGCGAGGCGCGACACGAGATTCTGCGCGAGGTCGACCCGGTTCGCGATCGCGCGATGAACGGCATAGCCGAATTCCTCGATCGCGCCGCTCCCGCGGGCAAATAGCCACTATGGCGGAGCGGTTTGACATCGCCATCGTCGGCGCGGGCATGGCGGGCGCGAGCTTGGCCGCCGAGCTCGCGCCGCGTGCCCGGGTGCTCGTGCTCGAGGCGGAGGACCGGCCGGGCTACCACGCGACGGGTCGCTCGGCGGCGTTCTGGGAAGAATGCTACGGCGGGCCGGAAGTCGTGCCGCTCACTCTCGCTTCGGGGGTTTATCTTCGTGAGCACGGCTTTCTCGCCCCGCGCGGCGCGCTCTATATCGGGCGCGATGAGGAGGCCGGCGCGCTCGACGCCTTTCTCGAAAGGTTCGCCGCCAGCGGGGCGACGCTCGATCGGCTGGGCCGCGACGCGCTCGCCCGCCACATCGGAGGGCTGCGGCCCGAATGGACCGGCGCGGTGTGGGAACCTGCCTGCGCCGACATCGATGTAGCCGGGCTCCATGATCACTATCTCGGCGCCTTCGCGCGAACCGGCGGCACCTTGGCGACGCGCGCCCGGGTGAGCAGTCTTGCGCAGACCGGCGAGGGCTGGTCGGTCGAGACCGAGCGCGGCGAACGGTTCGAAGCGGGCATATTGGTCGACGCGGCAGGCGCCTGGGCGGACGAAGTCGCACGGCTCGCTGGGATTGCGAGGCTCGGAATCGCGCCGCTCCAGCGGACCGTGGTTCAATTGCGCGTCGATCCCGCACCGCCGGAAAGCCTGCCGCTGGTGCTCGACATTTCGGGTGGGTTCTATTTCCGGCCCGAGAACGGTCGCCTGTGGCTCAGCCCGCACGACGAGACGCCGTCACCGCCGTGCGATACCGCGCCGGAGGAGCTTGCGGTCGCGCTCGCGATCGATCGGCTGCAGAATGTCGTCGACTGGCGGGTGGAGGCGGTCGAGCGCAAGTGGGCCGGGCTGCGCAGTTTCGCGCCCGACCGGCTGCCGGTCTATGGCTTCGACCCGGCAGACGAGCGGTTCTTCTGGTTCGCAGGGCAGGGCGGCTTCGGCATCCAGACCGCGCCCGCCGCGGCCCGGCTCGGCGCGCAGTTGCTGCTTGGCACTGCGCGCGACGAGATGACCGCCGGTCTCGATCCCGTTCTCTATTCGCCGGATCGGTTCAGGCGCGGGGACTGACGCGCCCGCAGGCTCAGCCTACGGTTTCGCGCGCGATCCGATCGGCCTCGTCGCTGGCGAGGCGGTCGACGCGCTCGTTCTCCGGATGGCCGTTGTGGCCCTTGACCCACTGCCACGAAATCTCGTGCTTGGCCGAAACCTCGATCAGGTCGTGCCACAGGTCGGCATTTCTGACCGGCTTCTTGCTGGCGTTGATCCAGCCGCGCTTCTGCCAGCCCGCGACCCACTTCGTGATCCCGTCGAGAACGTACTTGCTGTCGGAATAGAGCGTGACGCTGCACGGCTCGGTCAGGGCCTGGAGGCCGCGGATGGCCGCAGTCAGTTCCATGCGGTTGTTGGTGGTGTCGCTTTCCGCGCCCGCCAGTTCCTTCTCGTGCCGGCCGAGGCGCAGCAACGCGGCCCAGCCGCCGGGGCCGGGATTGCCCTTGCACGCGCCGTCGGTGAAGATTTCGACCTGCTTCATCGGGCCAGCCTATTGCCTTCCTGTGCACCGGCCGAAAAGGCCTCGTCGCCCGCTTCGACGTAGAATTCCAGCCTCCTGGCGAAATCCATCGGGTTCTTGCGCGTTACCAGCGCGCTTTCCGGGGTGTCGAGCCAATCGTAGGCACGTGTCGAAATGAAACGCATTGCCGCCCCCTGCGCCAGCAGCGGCAGGGCGGCGCGTTCCTCGTGCGTGAGCGGACGGGCGCTTTCGTATCCCTCGATCAAAGCCGCGCCGACTTCCGGGAGGAACCGGCTGCCATCGTTCGTAAAACTCCAGGCCGCGTGGGTCACCGCGAGGTCGTAGGCGGCGAGATCCCGGCACGCGAAATAGAAGTCGATCAGCCCGCCCACGCGGTCGCCGATCATCAACACGTTGTCTGGGAACAGGTCTGCGTGGATGACCGTCTCGGGCAGGTCGGACGGCCAGCGCTCCACGAGAGCGGGCATGTGTCGTTCGACCAGCGCAGGCAGCGCGGGATCGATCCGGCCGAGATCGGCGCCGCACCGCTCGAACAGCGCCTGCCAGTCCGCCGGCTGCAGGTCGTTGGCGCGGGTGCCGGCAAAGTCGGACGAAGCGCGATGCAGCCGTGCCAGCGCCTCTCCGACCGAACGCGCCTGTGCGGGTGTCGGCCGGTCGACCGAGACCCCGGGAAGGAATTCGATCAGCGCGACCGCCCTGCCCTCGACCGTGCGCCATCCGCGGCCATCGCGGTCGTGGATCGTGCGAGGCACCGGGCATCCTGCCGCCGAGAGATGATCGAGCAGGCCGAGGAAGAAAGGCAAATCTTCGATCGCGATGCGCCGCTCGTACATCGTCAGGATAAAGCGGCCAAGCTCGGTCTCGACCAGCCAGTTACTGTTCGAGACGCCTTCGGCGATGCCCTTTGCGGACACGAGCGCACCGACGTCGTAGTGGGCGATCAGTGTGGCGAGGTCCTCGGCGCCGAGATGGGTGTAGACCGCCATGCGCGGCTGCTAGCCGGCAAGCTGGCGCGGCAGCTTGAAGACCATCTTCTCTTCGGCGCTGACCAGCGTGTGTTCCTCGACGACGCGCCATTGCGAGATTTGGTCGACCACTTCGCGCACGAGCTTTTCGGGGGCCGATGCCCCGGCGGTGAGGCCTACGGTCCCGACGCCTTCGAGCCACTCGCGCTGGATGTCGCTCGCCCGCTGGATCAGCTTCGCGTCGGTACCGCAGCGTTCCGCAACTTCGACCAGCCGCAGCGAGTTGGAGCTGTTGGGCGCGCCGATCACCAGGACGAGATCGCTGCCCGGCGCGATCTGCTTCACCGCGGCCTGGCGATTGGAGGTGGCGTAGCAGATGTCCTCCGCCTTGGGCCCCACGATGTGAGGAAACTTGGCTTCGAGCGCCGAGACGATCGCGCGCGTATCGTCCACCGAAAGCGTGGTCTGCGTGAGGAACGCGAGCGGCTCGTCGGGCGAAAATCCGAGCGCAGCGACATCTTCCACCGTCTCGACCAGCGTCATCATGCCCTCGGGCACCTGTCCCATCGTCCCGATCACCTCGGGATGGCCCTTGTGGCCGACGAACACGATGTGCCGACCGGCCTCGATCTGGCGTTCGGCCTGGCGGTGGACCTTGCTTACCAGCGGACACGTCGCGTCGAGATAGTCGAGCCCGCGGCGCTGGGCTTCGGCCGGAACCGACTTCGGCACGCCGTGCGCGCTGAACACCACCGGCGCACCGTCGGGCACCGAATCGAGCTCCTCCACGAACACCGCGCCCTTGGCCTTGAGCCCGTCGACCACGAAGCGGTTGTGGACGATCTCGTGCCGCACGTAGACCGGGGCGCCGTAGCGCTCGAGCGCGCGCTCGACGATCTCGATCGCGCGGTCGACCCCGGCGCAGAATCCGCGCGGCGCCGCGATGAGGAGAGTCAGGGCGGCGCGATCTTCGACCGGCTTCGGGGGTTGCAATGGGGCATTCATAGTGCGGCCTCTAGCGCTTTGCCGCTCGCCTCGCTAGGGCGGCGTCATTGGAATTCGAAGGAAGCCCTGCATGATCCCGAGCCGCCGTATCTTCGCCTCCGTCGCCATGGCCGCCGCATTGGCAGGCTGCGCGGGCGAAGGCGATCTCGTTATCAACGAAGGCGTCGGCATCACTGCGGTGCGCACCGCCTGCCCGGCGGTGGGCGTGCCCGACTATACCGGGGACGTGACCGTGTTCCGCACTGCGGGCGACCGCAGCGCTGCGAACATCGACTATACCGCCACGATGACGAACGTCCGCAGCACCTGCGACGAAAGCGCTGGCGACCGGGTCTACAGCGAGGCTTCGTTCGACGTTTATGCGCGGCGCGCGGACGCGAGCGACGCGCGCAGGGTGGAAATTCCCTATTTCTCGACCGTGCTGCGCGGCGGTTCGGCGGTCCAGACCAAGCGGGTCGGGACGGTGGTGATCGATTTCGCCGCCGGGCAGGAGCGCGCGCAGGGCACCGGCCGCGCCGGAGCCTTCGTCGATCGCGCCGCCGCCTCGCTCCCGCAGGACATTCGCGATCAGATCACCCGCCGCCGTCGCCCCGGCGATCCCGACGCGGCGCTCGATCCGCTGGCCGATCCCGAAGTCCGCGCTGCACTCGCTCGCGCCAATTTCGAGCTCCTGGTCGGTTTCCAGCTGACCGAGGACCAGCTGGTCTACAACGCCACGCGCTGATCGCTCGCCGGGCGGGCGCTTGCGCTTTGGCGCATTTCGTCTAACCGCGCGGGCCATGTCCGATCGAAAGACCATCCACGCCGCCTTCGCGGCGAAAGTCGACGCCGTACTCTCGGCGCTCGAGGCCGGGGCTGCGTTGCCCGCGGGCTGTTCGCGCGCCAACGTGGCGGTCGAGCCGCCGCGCGACGCGAGCCACGGCGATCTTGCGACGAACGCCGCGATGGTGCTGGCCAAGCAGGCGGCGACCAATCCCCGCGCGCTGGCGGAGAAAATCGTCGAGCACTTGCGTCGCGACCCCGACATCGAGGATGCCGAGATCGCCGGGCCCGGGTTCATCAACCTGCGGCTGTCGGATGCGGCCTGGCGCGAAGAGCTCGTCGCGATCGACGATCTGGGCGGGGACTATGGCCGCTCCGGTGCGGGCAAGGGGACACGCGTCAACATCGAGTACGTCTCGGCCAATCCAACCGGGCCGATGCACATGGGCCACTGCCGGGGCGCAGTGGTCGGCGACGCGCTGGCCGCGCTGCTCGAATTTGCCGGACATCCGGTGATCCGCGAATACTATGTCAACGATGCCGGCGGTCAGGTGGACGTCCTCGCGCGCTCGGCGCACCTTCGCTACCGCGAGGCACTGGGGGAGGACATCGGCGCAATTCCCGAAGGGCTCTATCCCGGCGACTATCTCGAGCCCGTTGGCGAGATGCTCGCCGAGGAATTCGGCGATAGCTTGCGCAACGCGCCCGAAAGCGAGTGGCTGGCCACCTTTCGGGCCCGCACGGTCGCGGCGATGATGGACCTCGTCAAGGCGGATCTCGCGCTGCTGGGCATCCATCACGACGTCTTCGCCTCGGAAGCCGAATTGCAGGCCGCGGGCAAGCCCGCCGAAGCCGAGGCATGGCTGCGCAGCCGCGACCTCGTCTACGACGGCATGCTCGAAGCGCCAAAGGGCAAGACTCCCGAGGACTGGGAGCCGGTGGAGCTGCCTCTGTTCCGCTCGACCCGATTCGGCGACGACCAGGATCGCCCCATCCGCAAGAGCGACGGCAACTGGACCTATTTCGGCGCCGACCTCGCCTATCACATGC
>CAMPGP010000049.1 GCA_946885545.1 uncultured Altererythrobacter sp. | reverse complement strand
GCCGAACGCGACCGTCTTGCCCGAGCCGGTCTGCGCCGAGACGATGAGGTCGCGGCCGCTGGCTTCGGGGGCGATCACGGCCGCCTGGACGGCGGTGGGTTCGCTGTATCCGCGCTCTGTCAGCGCGGCGCCCAAAACGGGCGGAACATTGGTAAAGGTCATGAAACTCACGGGGTCGGCCAGGCCGCGACGGCAGCGGGCGAGTAAAATCGGCTATGTTGCGCTGCGGCCCGTCCGCCGGATCGCGTGTGTCGGGGGTGATTAGGCCGCCCGACCGGCCGTTCACGTCGACGGCCGTGGGAAAATGGTGGACGCACTAGGGCTCGAACCTAGGACCCGCTGATTAAGAGTCAGCTGCTCTACCAACTGAGCTATGCGTCCACATCCCGGCGGTCTGACGGGTGGGCCGAATGGCCGCCCCGACTCGGGAGGCGCTGCATATAGCGATCCTTTCGCGCATGGAAAGGGTGAATTTCAGCCGGGTCAGCTGAGGCGGTTGCGCGGGGCTCGGCTGTTCCAGCGATTGACCATCATCAGCGTACCGACGCAGATCATGTTGGTCATCATCGACGAGCCGCCGTGGCTCATGAAGGGCAGCGGAATGCCGACGACGGGCGCGAGGCCCATCACCATCATCAGGTTGACCGCGACGTAGAAGAACATCGTTGCGACCATCCCGGAAGCGAGCAGCTTGGCGAAACGGTCGTGCGAGCGGTGCGCCACACCCAGGCCCCAGCGCATCACCAGGCCGAAGATCACGATCACCATCAGGCCGCCGAGCAGGCCCCATTCCTCCG
Source organism: uncultured Altererythrobacter sp. (assembly GCA_946885545.1). The sequence continues at coordinate 9,875 of CAMPGP010000049.1, read as the reverse complement.
CCATCGTCGCGAAGACGAAGTCGGTGTGCGGTTCGGGCAGATAGTTGAGGTGGCTCTGCGAACCCTCGTTGAACCCCTTGCCGGTGAGACCGCCCGACCCGATCGCGATCTTGGACTGGGTAATGTGATATCCCGAGCCGAGCGGATCGTTCTCCGGGTCGAGGAAGGTCAGAACCCGGCGGCGCTGATAGTCGTGCAGGCCGAAGAAGTACGCTATTGGGGCGATGGCGAGCGCGGCCAACCCGGCGGTCACGAACCAGCGCATCGGCAAGCCCGCCAGAAACATCACCACGACGCCGCCGAAGCAGAGCGATAGCGCGGTTCCGAGATCGGGTTGCAGCAGCACAAGTGCGACGGGCAGCGCGATCAGTCCGGCCGCGGGCACCAGAGCGCGCCACGAAGTGGTCATGCCCGGCGGTAGGCCGCTGTAGAACCGGGCCAGTGCGAGCACGAGTGCGGGCTTCATCAGTTCGGACGGTTGCAGGTGGATGAAGCCGAGGTTGAGCCAGCGCTGCGCACCGCCGCCGACGAAGCCCATAGCCTCCACCGCGACCAGCAACAGGATGACCGCGCCATAGATTGGGTAGGCCACGAAGCGCACCAGTTCGCGGGCAAACAGCGTCATGACCGACGCCATGACGAGGAACACCGCGAACCTGATGAGGTGCGAGATCGCGAACGGCTGCCAGCTACCCCCGGCGGCCGAAAACAGCACCATGGCGCCGAACCCCACCAGCACGAGAAGGGGGAACAGCATGCTCCAGGGCTGGCGCGCGACGGGGGCGGGGACGATGCCGCTCATTCGCCGATTTCCGGCCGGTTGATCGCTGCATCGGTCGCCTGCGTGACGGGCACCATCGATGCGGCGCGCGCCTCGGCATCGACGCGGGCGAAGATGTCTTCCTCCCGCCGCGGCACCGGGGCGACCGACTCACCCGCCTGCGCGGCGTAGGCAGCGTACTTGGCGGCCAGGCGTTCCTGCGCATTGCCGCCCCACTGTTTCTCCAGCGCGTGCAGCGCCTCCATCCCCTTCGCCGGGTCGAACAGGAAGGTCATCACGTCGCGCGCGATCGGATACGCGGAGCCCGAGCCGCCGCCGTGCTCGATTACGACCGCGCCCGCGTAGCGCGGGTTGTCGAACGGCGCGAAGAAGATGAACAATCCGTGGTCGCGGTATTTCCACGGACCCGATCGACCGTCGGACTTGGAGAGCGAGACGACCTGCGCGGTCCCCGTCTTGCCTGCCATCAGGATGTCGGGGATCGGCAGGCGGGCACGCCCGGCTGTGCCCGGCCCGTTGACCACGTCGCTCATCGCCTGACGCACGAACCTGACGTGTTCCTCCGAGAAGTCGGCCGTCGCGAACTTGCTCTTCGCTCCGGTCAATATCATGCGCGGCTCGACATGGCGGCCGCTCGCGAGCCGCGCGGCCATGACCGCCAGCTGGAGCGGGTTCGACAGCATGTAGCCTTGCCCGATGGTGGCGTTCACCGTGTCGTAGGCTTGCCACTCCTGCCCGTACTTCTCGAGCTTCCAGGCCGGATCGGGCACCGTGCCGTAGAACTGGCTGAGCACGGGCAGATCGAATTCCTGGCCCATGCCGCAGCGCCGCGCCATCACCGCGATCGGGTCCATCCCCGTGCGTTGCGCGAGGTGATAGAAATAGACGTCGCAGCTCTGGTAGATGGCCTTGGCCATGTTGGTCGTGCCGTGGGTGGAGTGGCAGCGGAAGAACCGGTTGCCGACGCGCAGGCCGCCGGGGCAATGGACGGTCTCTTCGGGATCGATGCCCTCGCGCAGGAACGCCATCGACACCATCGGTTTGACCGTGGAGCCGGGCGGGTAGAGCCCCTTCAGGACCTTGTTGCGGAGCGGAACCCGCTCGTCATCGCGCAGCATAGCGTATTCGACCGCGCCGATCCCGTCGGAAAAACTGTTCGGATCGAAGCTGGGCATCGATGCCATGCACATGATGTCGCCGCTGCGGCAGTCCATCACGACGCACGAACCCGATTCGAGGCCGATGCGGCGCGCGGCGTAATCCTGCAGCGGCCCGTCGATGGTGAGCCGGATCGGATTGCCCTGGACGTCCTCGCGCGTTTCGAGGTCGCGCACGATCCGCCCCGATGCGGTCACCTCGACCCGGCGAGCGCCGGGAACGCCGCGAAGGCGCTGCTCGAACTGCTTCTCCAGTCCGTCCTTGCCGATCTTGTACCCGGGGGTGATCAACAGCGGATTGCGATCCTTCTCGTATTCCTCGGCCGATGCGGGGCCAACGTAGCCGATCAGGTGCCCCACGGAGGGGCCGGTGGGATAATAGCGCGAGAAGCCGCGCTGTGGGACGACCCCGGGCAGGTCGGGCAGGCGCACGCTCAGCGCGGCGAACTGGTCGTAGGTGAGTCCGCTGCCCACCTCGACCGGCTGAAAGCCGCGGGCCTTGTCCATCCGTCCGCGCAGGTCGATCATCGCGGCCTGGTCGAGGCCGAGGACGTCTCCGAGGACCGCGATTTCGCGCTCGGGCTCGGTCATTCGTTCGGGGATCACGTCGACGCGGAAGTCGGCCCGGTTGGACGCCATCGGCGCGCCGTTGCGGTCGAGGATCCAGCCGCGCCGCGGAGGGATAAGCGACAGATTGACCCGGTTGCTCTCCGCTTCGAGCACGTATTTCTCGTTCTCGGCGATCGCGATGTAGCCCATGCGCGTCGCGAGCAGCGTGCCGATTCCGGCGCCGAACGCCGCGAGCACGAACGTCCGGCGGTCGTAGGTGTTCTCCAGCGTCGCAGTGGTGATCTGGACGCGAGGCGGGCGGCGGGACCTTCTGCGGAACATCAGCCCAGAATCCGCACGCGCAGGAGGCGGAACCGGTCGAGGGCGGAAATCATGCGGGCAATGACGGGGTAGAGCATGAGCGACAACAATATCTGCGGAACGAGTGCCGCGAATAGCGGCCCGCCGAGATGAGCTCCCGAAAAGGCGGCGGCAAGGGCGATGTAGCCCCCCAGTATCCCACCGGCGATCAACCAGTCCTGAACGAAGCTGCGCCACGGGAACCGCGTCTCGATCGCCTCGATGGCGATCATCGCCATCGACCACAGCAAGATGCCGCTGCCAAAAGGCTGGCCGCTGAAGAGGTCGTCGAACAGACCCAGCGGGAAGCCGGCCCATACGGGCAGCAGGCCCGGACGCACCAGCCGCCAGGCGACCAGCACGATCAGCCCGAACGGAGGGACCACCGGCGCGGCGGACGCGATCGGGAAGGCCGGGAGCAGGCTGGCGACGAGGATCGTCGCCCAGGGAACCGCGTAGGCGAGCAGCGGCGAATGCGTGCGGTTGATCCGCGAGCCGTAGGCGTCCCGGCGCGATCTCGGATCCGCGCGATCCATCACTCCTCGTCCGCTTGGGCGTCGGTGTCTTCGACCGATTCGTCGACCGGGGTGGCGGCCGCGGCGATCGCCTGGGGCTGGAAAATCGGTTCGATCGCGACGTAGTCGGTCGCGGCGGGGTCGCTGATGATGCGGGCGAGCGCGCCGTCCTCGGTCTTCTCGGCCACGATCGCCACCGCGATGCCGGGCGGATAATAGCCGCCCGCGCCGCTGGTGACGAAGACGTCGCCCGCCTTGAGCGGGTTGATCCCGAGATTGATGAGGCGGATCCGCAGCATGCTGTCGCCGCGTCCTTCGGCGAAAGCGACCGCGTTGCCGTCCGCGAGCCGCACCGGAAGCACGCTCTGGCTGTCGGTCAGCAGCAGTACGCGCGAACTGTCGCGGCCGACCTCGAGCACCCGCCCGACCACGCCGCGCGGGCTGCGGACGGGCATCCCGACCTCGACGCCCTGCGCGCTACCGGCGCCGAGATAGGCGAAACGGCGGGCGCTGGACGAGGTGGAGCCGATCAGTCGCGCAGTCGCGACCGGCGTGCGATCTTCCTCGCGCAAGCCGAGCAGCGCCTTGAGGCGCGCGTTCTCGCGTCGCGTGGCCTCTGCTTCCGCAAGCCGGATACGCGCAAGCTCGGCTTCTCGCTTGAGCTCGGCATTCTGGCTGCCGGCCCTGAGATAGCCACGAATGGATTCGATCAGTCCCTGGCTTTCGGCTCGAACCTGCGCGCTCGCCTGCCCGGCCGGCGCGACAGCGTCGTGAGCGACGGTGCGGGGGCCGTTGAAGCTGGCGGGGCGCCACAGCGAGAGGGCAAGGAGGACCGCACCGACCAGCGCGCCGATCCCGGCGACGACATATCCGGTGAAGACTCCGTATTGCGCCCTGCGCGAATAGCTCGAGCGCCGTGACGAAGGCGGCGCCATACGTTTCCCCTCAGGCGGTCATCAACACGCCGCGATAGATGGGATCTTCCATCGCGCGGCCGGTACCGACGGCGACGCACGACAGCGGATCTTCGGCGATGCTCACCGGCAGACCGGTCTCTTCGCGCAAGTGCTCGTCGAGACCCTGGATCAGCGCACCGCCGCCGGTGAGCACGATGCCCTGGTCGACGATGTCGGCGGCAAGCTCGGGTGCCGTATTCTCGAGCGCGATGCGCACGCCCTCGACGATCGCGCCGATCGGTTCGGCGAGCGCTTCGGCGACGTGCGCCTGGTTGATCGTGATTTCCTTCGGCACGCCATTGACGAGGTCGCGGCCCTTGAGCGTGATCGTCTCGCCCACGCCGTCCTCGGGTACGGTGGCGATGCCGTAGTCCTTCTTGATCCGCTCCGCAGTCGCTTCGCCGATCAGCAGGTTGTGGTGTCGGCGCACGTAGCTGACGATCGCCTCGTCCATCTTGTCGCCGCCGGTGCGGACCGAAGTGGTGTAGGCGAGGCCGCGCAGCGAAAGCACCGCGACTTCGGTCGTGCCGCCGCCGATGTCGACGACCATGGAGCCGACCGGCTCGGTCACGGGCATGTCGGCGCCGATCGCGGCCGCCATCGGTTCGAGGATCAGGTACACCGCGCTCGCGCCAGCGTTGCTCGCCGCGTCACGGATTGCGCGGCGCTCGACCGAGGTCGAACCCGAAGGAACGCAGATGGTGATCTCGGGATAGCGGAACAGGCTCTTCTTGCCGTGGACCTTGCGGATGAAGTGCTTGATCATCTCCTCCGCGATCTCGATGTCGGCGATCACGCCGTCGCGCAGGGGGCGGATCGCCTCGATCGAGTCGGGGGTCTTGCCCATCATCATCTTCGCGTCGTCGCCGACGGCCTTGACGCGCTTGATGCCGTTGATCGTCTCGATCGCGACCACCGACGGCTCGTTCAGGATAATGCCCTGGTCCTGCACGTACACCAGCGTATTCGCGGTGCCGAGGTCGATCGCCAGGTTCTGCGACCCGAATTTGAACATGTTGGAAAGAAAGCTCATTGCGGTTGCATGTTTCCGTATAAGTTTCGGGCCCCCGCCGCAGCTGCCTGCGACTGCCGTAACCCGCATCTGCCAGGGATGGCGGGTCCTTACCCAATGCTGCCGGAAAAGGCCAAAAGATTTGTGACCGAACCTTGGGCAAAACCCACCGCCGGGCTCGAATTCGCGACGCTTCGCCGCTAGGACGGCCCGCAATGCCGCAAATCCGCCGTCTCCCAGAGAACCTCGTCAACCGGATCGCTGCCGGCGAAGTGGTCGAACGACCGGCCGCCGCGCTCAAGGAACTGGTCGAGAATGCGATCGATTCCGGCGCGGGCCGGATCGCCGTCCGCATCGACGAAGGTGGTCTGGCACGGATCGAGGTGACCGACGACGGGTGCGGCATGGATTCGGCCGAGATGGCGCTCGCGCTGGAGCGGCACGCGACCTCCAAGTTGCCCGAGAGTCTCGTCGGTGAAGACGGCGCGATCGAACGAGTGGCCACTCTCGGCTTTCGGGGCGAGGCTTTGCCTTCGATCGCCAGCGTCGCGCGGCTTACGCTCGAAAGCCGGCCGAGAGACGCGGCCGATGGCTGGCGGCGCGTCGTCGATCACGGCGAGGTGCGCGAGGAAGGACCCGCCGCGCTTCCGCCAGGCACGCGCGTGCGGGTTGAAAACCTGTTCGGCAAGGTTCCCGCGCGCCGCAAGTTCCTGCGCACGGCGCGCAGCGAATATGCCGCCTGCCACGACGTCGTCCGCCGCCTGGCGATGGCGCGGCCCGACATCGCTTTCACCTTCGAGCACGGGGAGCGGCGAATCTTCGCGCTCCAGGCGGGGCAGCCGCTCGCGAACCGCGTGTCTGAGATCGTCGCGCGTGAACTCGCCGACAACGGCGTCGCGATCGATCTCGATCGCGGAGCGATGCGGCTGACGGGCATAGCCGGACTGCCGACCTACAACCGCGGAATCGCCGATCACCAGTACCTGTTCGTCAATGGCCGCCCGGTGAAGGACCGCCTGCTGACCGGTGCGGTGCGCGGCGCCTATGCCGACATGCTCGCGCGCGATCGCCACGCGGTGCTCGCGCTTTTCCTGGACCTCCCGCCGGAAGAGGTCGACGTCAACGTCCACCCGGCCAAGACCGAAGTCCGCTTCCGCGATGCGCAGGGTGTGCGCGGGTTCATCGTTTCGGGCCTGCGGCAGGCACTCGCGACGGGTGACCGGCGCAGCGCGCAGACGCCCGATGCAGGCGCGATGACGCGCTGGCACAGCGAACCCGTCCAGCCTGCGCCCGCGCTCGAATCGATATTCTCCGGGCGTGACTGGAGCCAGCCTTCGTCGGGCGTGCGCGAACCGTCTCCCGCCTGGCGGGGCGAGGAGTTCGCCGGCACGCTCGCCGCGCCGCACGGCAGGGCGGAGGAAGCCGCGCCGCTGCCCGAAGACGCAGCCGAGTTTCCGCTCGGGATCGCGCGCGGCCAGGTCGCCAACACCTATATCGTCGCGGAAGCCGCCGACGGGCTGGTGATCGTCGACCAGCACGCCGCGCACGAACGCCTCGTGCTCGAACGTCTGCGCGCGTCGGGTGCCGAAGAGGCGGTGGCGCGTGCGCAGGCGCTGCTCATCCCCGAGGTCGTCGAACTGGAAGAAGCTGCCTGCGACCGGCTCGAGGAAGCGTCGGAGAAGCTCGGGTCGATGGGTCTGGGCATCGAGCGCTTCGGCCCGGGGGCGATGCTGGTGCGCAGCCTGCCGCATTCGCTGCGCAAGGGCGATCCGGGCAAGCTGCTGCAGGATATCGCCGACGATCTCGCCAATCACGGCGAAGCGCTGCTGCTCGGCGAAAAGCTCGATCTCGTGCTCGCGACGATGGCCTGCCACGGTTCGGTCCGCGCGGGGCGGTCGCTTTCGGTCGCCGAGATGAACGCGCTGCTGCGCGAAATGGAGCGCACGCCGCGCTCGGGGCAATGCAACCATGGGCGGCCCACGTGGGTTAAGCTGAAAATGGAAGACGTCGAGAAGCTGTTTGGGAGACATTGAATGAAACGGGTCGCGATTTTCCTGCCGCTCCTCCTGGCCGCTTGCGGAGAGCCCGAGTTGACCCCGAAAGAGCAGGAGGCCGCCGATCTGCGCGCGATCGCCGAAGTCGCGGCGGCACAGGAAATCCCGCGCACGCCGGTCACACCCGACCCGATCACCTTCGCCGACATCGAGCAGAACGATCTGTTCGGCGCGGGGTGTAACTTCATTCTCGAAAGCGGGCTCGCGCAGGCGCCCGACGGCGAGGGCGTCCTCGCTCTCGCGCAGGGCGAAGCGGCCTACGTCAAGATCGACGGCGAGATCCATCGCCTCGCACCCGATGCGGGCAGCCCCGAACTGCCGCTCGGCGCGAGGGGTAAGTACGACGGCCGGGAATACGTGCTGATCATCGATCTCGCTGCCGAGGAAGGCGAACAGAGCGGGATGGAAACGGTCGACTTCCCGGCGCGCATGGAATTGCGCAACCAGCGCGATCAGGTGGTCTACGGGCAGACCGGCATCGCCCAATGCGGATCGTAAGCTAGCCTTCGACCGGCGCTTCCGGGTCGCGCACCTGGATGAGGCCGTTCGAGACCATCTCGAGCACCACCTGCCCGTGCTGGTTGAACACCCGGATGCGCGATTTGAACAGGCCCATCTCGGGCCGCGACTTGCTGCGGCGCTTCTCGATCACCTCGGTTTCGCAGCGTAGCGTGTCGCCGGGATAGACCGGACGCTTCCACTGCAACTGGTCGACTCCGGGCGATCCGAGCCCGGCCTGTTCCACGTCGCGCATGTTGTCGACCAGCATCCGCATCGTCATCGCGCAGGTGTGCCACCCACTTGCGGACAGTCTGCCGAAATGCGTCGCGGCAGCAGCATCGTTGTCGAGGTGAAAGGGCTGGGGATCGAACCTGCTGGCGAACTCGATCACTTCCTCGCGCGTCACCGGATAGCTTCCGAAGCTCTGCCTGGTGCCGATCTCGATGTCTTCGTAGTAGAGCATTCACGTCCCCCGTTTCGATGCGATCGCCACCGCAGTACCTTGCCCGCGGTGGCGATCAACATGCGACCTAGGTGCGGATATCAGGAATGCAGTTTGGGCTTGAGCCCTTCGATGCCGAGGTCGGGGATGATCCGGTAACGCGCAATCACGAGGTTGAAGAGCCCGAACAGCATCAGCCCGATCGCGACCAGCGTGTAAATCGAGCCCATGTCGCGAAGCGAGAGGATCGCTTCGCCGAGCCCCTTGATCTGGCTCTCCTGCGCGAACCAGGCGCCCTGGATCATGGACCAGCCGATTACCGCGAACACGACTGCGCGTGCACCATGGCCGATGCGTCCGGCGGTGCGGATGCCGCTCGGCGCCGAGGGACTCACCCGGTGCATGAAGGAGGCGTCGTAGGCCGCCTTCGCCTGTTTCGCCGCGGCAATCAGGAACCCGAGGCCGAGCAGCCCAATCGCCACCGCGCCGAGCTCCATCGAAAGGACCGAGCCGGCCATCTCCTCGCTGCCCGATCCACTTCCCGAACTCTGCTGCGCGCCGCTGGCGAACTGGTAGCAGACATAGGCGAGCACGATGTGTGCCACGCCGCTGGCGGCGTCACCCGCGCGCTTGGCCATGCCTTCGGGCGCGCTGCCGCGATGCTGGATATCGCCGACCGCGGACATGAAACGAAATGCGGCGTAGGCGAGCAGACCGATCGCCATCACATAAAGCAGGGTCGTGCCGCCCGGCACGTCCTGGATGTAATCGAACACCGCGGCCTGGCCTTCCTTCGCCTCGCCCGCAGTGCCGAGGGCGAAATAGCCCAGCATCAGATAGACGATGCCGCGCGCCGCGAAACCTGCGCGCACCAGCCAGCTGAACTTTTCGGATTTGTCGACCATCGCTCTCCCCTTGGAATTGCTAGCGCAACGGGCGGGAAGGGTTTTGGTGCCCCGGAAAGCTATACGTTGAACTTGAACAGCATCACGTCGCCATCCTGGACGAGGTATTCCTTGCCTTCCTGGCGCAACTTGCCCGCCTCGCGCGCACCCGCCTCGCCGCCGAGCGCCAGGTAATCGTCGTAGGCGATCGTTTCGGCGCGGATGAAGCCGCGCTCGAAATCGGTGTGGATTTCGCCCGCGGCCTGCGGTGCCTTGGCGCCCGAGGGGAAGGTCCAGGCTCGCGATTCCTTGGGGCCCGCGGTGAAGAAGGTGTTGAGCCCGAGCAGCTTGTAGCCTGCGCGGATCACGCGGCTGAGGCCGCTTTCGGTCAATCCGAGTTCGGCGAGATATTCGCTGCGATCATCGGCGGGCATGGCCACCAGCTCGCTCTCGATCGCGGCCGAAACCACGACGGCTTCGGCGCCTTCGGCCTTCGCTTTCTCGAACACCTGAGCGCTTAGCGCGTTGCCTTCGGCCGCGTCTTCCTCGGCGACATTGCACACGTAGAGCACCGGCTTGGCCGTCAGCAGCTGCGCCTGCGCGAATACGCGCGCTTCCTCGTCGTCCTTCGGCTCGGTCAGCCGCGCGGGCTTGCCCTCGCGCA
>CAMPGP010000048.1 GCA_946885545.1 uncultured Altererythrobacter sp. | reverse complement strand
TCGCGTGGAGCATCGCCTTCGAGGGGATGCAGCCGACGTTGAGGCAGGTGCCACCGAGCGTCTCGCGGCTCTCGGCGCAGGCGGTCTTGAGCCCGAGCTGCGCCGCCCGGATCGCGGCGACATAGCCGCCGGGTCCGGCACCGATGACGAGGACGTCGTAGTCGTAGGTCTGGTCAGCCACCGATTTCCTCCGTGGGCTCTGTGTCCGTAAAATTCGCGTTCGCACCGCTCGTGCTCGCCGTGCAGGCGTTGACGATGCCTTCCACGTTCTCGCGCGTGGCATCTTCCAGCGTGAGGTCGGGATCGGCCATGAAGGTGTCCGCGCTGCACTGGCAGACTTCGGCGACGCGCTCGGCGACAATGCCGGTCCTCTCCGCCATCTGCTCGCATTGCGCGGCCACGGCGTTGCGCACTTCGCCTTCCACCGCTTCTCCGGCGATCTGGGTCGCGGCATCGCAACCCGCGAGCGACACGGCGCAAAGCGCCAGAGCGAGCGGTTTCTTCAGCATCAAGATAGTTTCCTTCGCCATCACAGGTCGATCAGCATCCGGGTCGGATCCTCGATCGCTTCCTTGATGATCTTCAGTGCGGTTACCGCCTCGCGGCCGTCGATCAGGCGGTGGTCGTAGCTCAGTGCAATGTACATCATCGGACGGATGACGATCTCGCCGTCGACCACCACCGGGCGGTCCTCGATCCGGTGCAGGCCGAGAACGGCGCTCTGCGGCGGGTTGATGATCGGGGTCGACATCAGCGATCCGAACACGCCGCCGTTGGAGATGGTGAAGGTGCCGCCCTTCATGTCGTCCATCGTCAGCGTTCCGTCGCGGGCGCGCTTACCGAAATCGGCGATGTCCTTCTCGATGCGGGCGAAGCTCTTCGCCTGCGCGTCGCGGATGACGGGCACGACCAGTCCGTTGGGCGCGCTGACCGCGACCGAGATGTCGACGTAGTCGTGATAGACGATCTCGTCGCCCTCGATGTAGGCGTTGGCCGCGGGAATGTCCTTGAGCGCAAGGCACGCGGCCTTGGCGAAGAAACCCATGAAGCCGAGCTTGATGTCGTGCTTCTTGGCGAACAGGTCCTTGTACTTCTCGCGCGCCTCGATCACCGCGCTCATGTCGCAGTCGTTGAAGGTGGTCAGTAGCGCGGCGTTGTCCTGCGCGCTCTTGAGCCGCTTGGCGATCGTCTGGCGCATGCGCGTCATCTTGACGCGTTCCTCGCGCCGCTCGCCGGTGGCAGCCGGAGCGGAGGTCGCAGGCGCGGATGCTTCGGCTGCAGGCGCGGGCTCCGGCGCCGGGTCGCCCTTGGCCTTGGCTGCGGCGAGCACGTCTTCCTTGGTCAGGCGGCCGTCCTTGCCGGTTCCCTTGATCGCGCTCGGATCGACCCCGTGCTCCAGCACGGCGCGGCGCACCGCGGGGCTGAGCGTCTGCGTATCGGAGGGCGCGGCTTCCTTGGCCGCGGCAGGGGCGGGAGCGGGCTTCGCCTCTTCCGGTGCGGGCTGCTTCTCGGCGGCCTTCTCCTCGCGCGGCTCCACGTTCGTGCTCTCGCCGGCGGCGACCGTGTCGCCCACCGCGGCCTTCTGCTCGCCGAGCACGCCCGCAACCGGCGAGGGAACCTCGACCGCGACCTTGTCGGTTTCCAGGCTAACGATCGGCTCGTCGACCGCGACCTTGTCGCCCGGCTTCTTCAGCCACTCGCCGATGGTGCCTTCGGTAACCGATTCACCCAGCGTGGGGACTTTGACTTCGCTCGCCATATTCGCGTTCCTCAGGCTTTCTTTGTCTTCTCGGCAGGCTTGCCGGCACGCGCCGCCTCACCGCCGTCGGCAAGGCCGAGCGCGATGGTGACGAGCGAGCGCTGCTGCTCCTCGTGGCGCTTGGCGAGGCCCGTGGCGGGCGACGCGGCGACTTCGCGCCCGGCGTAGCGCGGGCGCATGCCCCCGTGCCCGGCCTCGGTCAGCGCACGCTCGATCTGGCTCTCGACGAAGAACCAGGCGCCATTGTTCTTGGGCTCTTCCTGGCACCAGATGACTTCCTCGAGGTTGGTCATCCGCCCCAGGCGAAGCGCCAGCGGCTCACCGGGGAAGGGATAGAGCTGTTCGAGCCGCACGATCGATACGTCGCCGAGACCTTCGGCATCGCGCTTCTCGATCAGGTCGTAGGCGACCTTGCCGCTGCACAGCACCAGGCGGCGGACCTTACCGTCCTCGATCTCGGTCGTGTCGCTGACGATCCGGCGGAAGTGACTGTCGCCGAGGAACTCGTCGGCGCTGCTCTTCGCCATCGGGTGGCGCAGCAACGACTTCGGCGTCATGATCACCAGCGGCTTGCGGAACGGACGCTTCATCTGCCGGCGCAGGACGTGGAAGTAGTTCGCCGGCACGGTGATGTTGCACACCTGGATATTGTCGTTCGCGCAAAGCTGCAGGAAACGCTCGAGCCGGGCGGAGCTGTGCTCCGGCCCCTGTCCCTCGTAACCGTGCGGCAGCAGCATCACGAGGCCGTTGGCGCGCAGCCACTTGGCTTCGCCGCTGGCGATGTACTGATCGATCACGATCTGCGCGCCGTTCGCGAAGTCGCCGAACTGCGCTTCCCACAGAACCAGCGTCTTGGGATCGGCCATCGCGAACCCGTATTCGAAGCCGAGGACGCCGTATTCTGACAGCGGGCTGTCGTAGACCTCGAACTTGCCGTGCGGCAGCTGGGTGAGCGGGATGTACTTGCGCTCGTCGGTCTGGTCGATCCACACCGCGTGGCGCTGGCTGAAGGTGCCGCGGCCCGAATCCTGGCCCGACAGGCGCACCCCGAAGCCTTCGGTCACGAGGCTTCCGAAGGCGAGCGCTTCGGCGGTCGCCCAGTCGAAGCCCTCTCCATTCTCGAACATCGTGCGCTTGGCATCGAGCACGCGGCCCAGCGTCTTGTGGATCGTCAGATCCTCGGGAACGGTGGTCAACGTGCGGCCGAGGCTGTCGAACAGCTTGTCCGACACCGCCGTGTCGACGTTACGGCGCGCGGTCTCAGGATCGGCCGGCTTGTTGAGGCCTGCCCAGCGGCCGCCAAACCAGTCGGCTTCGTTGGGCTTGTAGCTTTTGGCCGCCGCAAACTCTTCCTCGAGCTCGGCGACGAACTCGCTGCACAGCTGGTCGCGCTCGCCCTCGCCGATCACGCCTTCCTCGACCAGGCGCGCGGCGTAGATCTCGCTCACCTTTGGGTGCGCGCGGATCGCGTCGTACATCAGCGGCTGGGTGAATTTCGGCTCGTCGCCCTCGTTGTGGCCGAAGCGGCGATAGCACCACATGTCGATCACGATGTCGCGGCCGAAGCGCTGGCGGTATTCGACCGCGAGCTTGCAGGCGAAGGTCACCGCTTCGGGATCGTCGCCGTTGACGTGCAGGATCGGTGCCTGAACGCCCTTGGCGACGTCGGAAGGGTAGGGGGACGATCTGGCAAACTGTGGGCTTGTAGTAAAACCGATCTGGTTATTGATGACGAAGTGGATGCAGCCGCCGGTGTTGTAGCCGCGCACGCCGGAGAAGCCGAAGCATTCCCACACGATCCCCTGGCCCGCAAAGGCCGCATCGCCGTGGATCAGCACCGGCAGGACCTGCTCGTGCTTCTTCAGGTCGTCGCGGATCGCCTGCTGCGCCCGCGTCTTGCCCAGCACCACCGGGTCGACCGCCTCGAGGTGGCTCGGGTTCGGTACCAGGCTCATGTGCACGTCGATGCCGTCGAACTCGCGGTCGGTGCTGGTGCCGAGGTGATACTTGACGTCGCCCGAGCCGCCGACGTCCTCGGGGTTGGCGCTGCCGCCGGAGAACTCGTGGAAGATCACCTTGTAGGGCTTGCCCATCACGTTCGCGAGCACGTTGAGCCGGCCGCGGTGGGCCATGCCGTAGATGATTTCGCGCACGCCGGTCTGGCCGCCGTACTTGATCACCGCCTCGAGCGCGGGGATCATCGATTCCCCGCCGTCGAGGCCGAAGCGCTTGGTCCCGACGTACTTCTTGGCGAGGAAGGCCTCGTACTGCTCGCCGCGGATCACGGCGGCGAGGATCGCGCGCTTGCCCTCGGGCGTGAACTGGATGACGTCTTCGGGGCCTTCGAACTTTTCCTGCAGGAAGCGCCGTTCCTCGACATCGGCGATGTGCATGTACTCGAGGCCGACCTTGCCGCAGTAGTTGGCGCGCAGGATCTCGGCCAGTTCGCCGACCTTGACCCAGTCGCGACCCATCAGACCGCCGACATAGACTTCCCTGTCCTCCTGCCCGGCGAACCCGTGCGATGCCAGCTGGAGGTCCTCGGGCAGCTCGCGATTGCTGATCCCGAGCGGGTCGAGCTCCGCCGCGAGATGGCCGCGCACGCGATAGAGGCGGATCAGCAGCATCGCGCGGATCGAATCCGCCGCCGCCTGCTCGATCGCCTTGGGATCGGTAGCCTTGCCCGCCTTCTCCGCCGCCGCCTTGACCGCGACCGCCATGGCCGTGGGGTCGAGCGCCTGGGTCCAGTCGCTCTCGGCATCGGCGCCGGTCAGGGGCCAGGCCTTGTTGGCCCAGCTCGGCCCCGGCTGCGGTCCGCCCTGGTCGCCCAGCTCGGGCAGGAAATCGTGGCTCTCGTTACCCATCCGGGTCACCTCTGTCGCCGACGGATGTGCCGGCTTTCGATTGCAATGCCTCGGCGGCGCGGATGCTCCCGGGGAGGAGGGCGATCCGCGCCTGCCGTCAGGCGAGTTCCTTCAGCATCGCGTCGAGCGTGGTGCCGAGTTCGCTGGGCGAGGGCGAGACGCGGATGCCCGCCTTCTCCATCGCTTCGATCTTGTCGTCGGCGCCGCCCTGGCCGCCCGAGACGATCGCGCCCGCGTGGCCCATGCGGCGGCCCGGAGGGGCGGTGCGGCCCGCGATGAAGCCGACCATCGGCTTGGCGCGGCCCTTCTTGGCCTGGTGCGCGATGAACTCGGCCGCCTCTTCCTCGGCCGATCCGCCGATCTCGCCGATCATGATGATCGACTTGGTCGCGTCGTCGGAGAGGAACAGGTCGAGCACGTCGATGAAGTTGGTCCCATTGACCGGATCGCCGCCGATGCCGACCGCGGTGGTCTGGCCGAGGCCGACCATGGTCGTCTGGTGCACGGCTTCGTACGTCAGCGTGCCCGAACGCGACACGACGCCGACCGAACCCTGCTTGAAGATGGAGCCGGGCATGATGCCGATCTTGCACTCGCCGGGGGTCAGCACGCCGGGGCAGTTGGGGCCGATCAACCGACTCTTGCTGCCGTCGAGCGCGCGCTTGACCTTGACCATGTCGAGCACCGGAATGCCCTCGGTGATCGCGACGATCAGTTCGATCTCGGCGTCGATCGCCTCGAGGATCGAATCCGCTGCGAACGGCGGCGGCACGTAGATGCAGCTCGCGGTCGCGCCGGTCGCCTTCTTCGCCTCGGCCACAGTGTTGTAGACCGGCAGCCCGATATGCTCGGTCCCGCCTTTGCCCGGCGTCACCCCCGCCACCATCTGCGTCCCGTAATCGAGCGCCTGCTGGGTGTGGAACGTGCCGGTGTCACCCGTCATGCCCTGGGTGATGACCTTGGTGGATTTGTCTACGAGGATGGACATTCTGACTCCTAAAAGGCGGCGCCGATGAGTCGCACTACCGGCTGCTCGGCGTTTTCAGATTTATATAATTGGATGCCTCTGTGCCCGTTAAGCGAGATCATCCAAATCATGCTGTCGGATTGTTTGATGGGCTCAGAGCGAAGCATGCTTTCCAAGGTTTCGACTAAGACCTCTTGCTGATCAAGCGAAGCCAAAGTGGCTCGGACAGTGCATATCCGTCTGATGCCATCATCATCGGCGGGAAATTCAATCGTGATCGGCGACGTCTCGTGCTGATAGCGACCACCTGCGGCGTCCGTCGCCACCCAGCCTTCGCCTGAAAACCTTGTTTGATCGGCGCCATCCTTTGCGGCCGACAACATGCAGAGCGCCGCTGAGTTGGCCACATCCACGACATTGGCCGCGCCTTCGGCTCCGTATGTTGGAGCAGAAGTGACAATGGCCACACCCGTGAAAAAGCCGAGGCGCTTATGCAAGGCTCGCATCGATGCCCTTGCACGCCTCGAGCAGTTCCTTGACCGCGTCGACGCTGACCTGGAAGCCCTTCTTCGCCTCGTCGTCGAGCGCGATTTCGACCACGCGCTCCACGCCGTTCGCGCCGATCACGATCGGCACGCCGACGTAGAGGCCGTCGACGCCGTACTGGCCGGTCAGGTGCGCGGCGCAGGGGAGGACGCGCTTCTTGTCCTTGAGATAGCTCTCGGCCATCTGGATCGCGGCGGTGGCGGGCGCGTAGTAGGCGCTGCCGTTGCCGAGCAGCTGGACGATCTCGCCGCCGCCGCTGCGCGTGCGCTGCACGATCGCGTCCATCTTCTCCTGCGTCGACCAGCCCATCTTGATGAGGTCGGGCACCGGGATGCCCGCGACGGTCGAGTATTCGAGGATCGGCACCATGGTATCGCCGTGGCCGCCGAGCACGAAGGCGGTGACGTCTTCCATGCTGACGTCGAATTCGTCGGCCAGGAAATGGCGGAAGCGCGCGCTGTCGAGCACGCCCGCCATGCCCACGACCATGTGGTGCGGCAGGCCGGAGAATTCGCGCAGCGCCCAGACCATCGCATCGAGCGGGTTGGTGATGCAGATCACGAAGGCGTCGGGGCAGTTGGCCTTGATGCCTTCGCCGACCGCCTTCATCACCTTGAGGTTGATGCCGAGCAGGTCGTCGCGGCTCATGCCCGGCTTGCGCGGCACGCCCGCGGTCACGATCACCACGTCGGCCCCGGCGATGTCCTTGTAGTCGCTCGTGCCCTTGAGCGTCGCGTCGTAGCCTTCGACCGGGCCGGCCTGGCTGAGGTCGAGCGCCTTGCCCGCGGGCATGCCTTCGGCGATGTCGAACAGGACGACGTCGCCCATTTCCTTCATCGCTGCGAGGTGGGCGAGAGTGCCGCCGATCATGCCGGCGCCGACGAGGGCGATCTTCTTGCGAGCCATAGCGGTGCGTTGCGTCCTTGAGCTGAGCGGGACCGCCAATGCCTGGCCGAAAAGCGCGCAGCACCCTAGTCCCGCAAGGAAGCCGCGCCCGGCGAACGGGTTGCGACCTAGGCCCGGGGCAGGGCGATTGCAACCGCGAAAGGGCCACCGGGAGCAAACTATCTTTGCAAGTAGTTCGCAGTTGCAATAACTTGCGGGAATACGTCGAGTGAGCGCCAGTTATCCGGGTACCGATAGAGGCGGATTTCGCCTCTCTACCGAGCGATCAGATCGCGATCTTGCGTCCCGGTTCCGCGTCGCGTTCCTGCGCCAGCAGCATTGCCGCGAGATAGTCCGGCACGGCGCGGCTGAAGTAGTAGCCCTGGCCAAGCGTACAGCCGGCGTCGCGCACCGCGGTCACCTGCTCGATCGTCTCGAGACCTTCGGCGACGATGTCCATATCGAGCTGGGCGCCCATCTCTGCGACGGCGCGGATGATCGCTTCGGTCCGCTTGGAAACGTCTGGCCCGGACACGAAACTGCGGTCGACCTTGATCTTCTTGAACGGGTACTTGTTGACGTAGGCGAGGGAGGAATAGCCCGTGCCGAAATCGTCGAGCGCGAAGCGCACGCCGCGCGACGACAGCTCGCTGATGAATTCGTCGGTCGCTTCGCTGTCGTCGAGGAACAGGCTCTCGGTCACCTCGAGCTCGAGACGGGCCGGATCGAGATTGGCTTCGCGCAGCGCATTGATGATGCCGAGCGCGGCGCCCGGCGCCTTGATCTGCATCGGCGAGAGGTTGACCGCGATGGTCACGTCCTCGGGCCATTGCGCCGCGGCCTTGGCCGCCTGTCCGGTGATCCAGTTGCCCAGCGTCACGATCACGCCGGTTTCCTCGGCCACCGGGATGAATTCGTCGGGCCGCATCTCGCCCTTCTGCGGGTGGAACCAGCGGACCAGCGCCTCGAACGTGCGAATCCGGCCGGTCGAAAGGTCGACGATCGGCTGGAAGAAGATCGAAAGCTCGTTCTTCTGGATCGCGCTGCGCAGTTCGGCCTCGATCTCGCGGCGGCGCGCGAGGTTGCGGCTCATCGAGCTGTCGAAGAAGCAGGTCTGCCGCCGGCCGTTGACCTTGGCATGGTAGAGCGCGAGGTCCGCCGCCTGCATCACCGCGTCGGCGTCGGGTCCGTCGTCCGGAAGCAGAGCCACGCCCAGCGAGGCACCGATCTCGAGCCGTTCGCCGTCGATCCGCACCGGGCGCATGATCTCGGCATGGACCTCGCTGGCGAGCCGCATGCAGTCGGCACGGCTCGCGACTTCGGAGAAGACGATGAACTCGTCGCCGCCGAAGCGCGCCACGGTCGCCCCTTCGGGGGTCACGTCCTGCAGCCGCTTGGCGACTGTCTGCAGCACGCGGTCGCCGATCGGATGGCCGAGCAAGTCGTTGACTTCCTTGAACCGGTCGAGATCGATCCAGATCATCCCGAGCATCTGTTCGGACGGAACGTCCATCAGCTTTTCGACCATCGCATGGTTCAGACCGGCGCGGTTGGCGAGCCCGGTCACCGCGTCGGTCCGCGCGAGGTGCTGCATCTTGTCGGCCAGACGCGCGCTCGTTTCGGCGGCGGCGATATTGTCGCGCAGCACCTTGAACACGTTCATCGTGATCGATGCCATCGCGGGCATCATCAGCAGGATCGTGACCGCGAAGGCATAGAACGCCAGCGAACCCATGTAGAGGCAGGCCGCGAGGAGCGGCAGGCATACCAGCAACAACTGGCCGATCGCGATTACCGGTCGGCCCGCATTGCGCGCGCAGATCGCCACGCCGTATCCGATGGCGTTTGCCGCGAGCAGCACTTCGCCCGCCGATCCGACCTGAAGGATCAGCGAGGCGGCCGCAACGGCACCCATCAGGAAAGCGTATGTGAACGCGCCGACCTCGTAGATGATCTCGAGCTTGGTGGTGCTCGTCTTGTTGTCGAGCTTGATGCTGTAGGCGAGCATCACGCGCACGATCGCAACCAGGCTCAGCGCGATGCTGAGCGCGTAGATCGTTGTGGAATCGGCGAGGTAGGCGACGACCAGCGAGGAAGCGATGCCGCTCGCTGCGCCCGCGGCGAGGCTGCTCGGCTGGGTGTAGAGCGTGCGGACGAGCGTGCGGCGGACGCGCTCGGACAGCGCATCGCCTTTCTGAAAGTAGGACAAGGCCTTCAGGGTCTTGGCCTTGGGTTCGCCGCTCGCCATGCCCACGATCATAGGGCACAAGTGGTCACCGCATAGTTAACGATCGGCTTACGGATTGCCGACGAGGGGTAAACGCGCGGTTAGCCGTCCGATGCGGGGCGCAGCGGGGCTTCGCTCGCCGCCGCGGCGGCCTGCTCGAGCGACCGCGCCAGCCGCGCATCGAGCGTGCGGCAGATGCCGAGCCACCAGTCGTAGCTGCGTCGGTCGCCGGCGAAGAATGCGCTTTCCGCCTGCCGCCGGGCCTCGCGTGCGGCACCCAGCCCGTGGCGCGCGAAATGGCGCAAGGCATCGTGCAGCATGCGATCGTCGCGGCGCGCGGCGCAGTCGTCGTTCGCGGCCTGACGCGGGGTCTGGCGTTGCAGGATCCGGGCGAGTGGCGAGTGTTCTGCGCGGCGCGAAGCGGCGAAGTGGACCGTCATGTATCTGGGACCTTCCCGATGGCCTTCGTGGGGGCGAAGCGCCGTTTGCGACTTGGCGAAAGGCACTAGCGCGGCACTCCTAAGCGAGTGTTCTGCGCTAGGGTTTCCCAGGCGTTAAGGTTCGCGATCCGTCTTGCCTGTGCCCCGGCCCGGCTCGGCGATCCACTGCCCGCTGCTGGCGTATTCGGGCTTCACGTCGCCGCTCGCGGGCAGCTTGCCTGCGGTGAAGACGGCGTCCCCGCCGCGAGCCTCGATCGCAGGCGCATAAGTGGGCGCGAGCGCGCGAACCGGGGCGGAGCCGGGCGCAGTCGTTGCGGTGCGCCGGGCTTCCTCGAACGCGCGGGCGAGGGCCGCCGGATCGGTGGCGGCTTCGGGCGCGGCGGCGCGCGCGTGCGGCACGGCGGCCGGTTCGGCTCCGCGATAGGCGGAGGTGAACGCCTGCGGGCGCCCCGCGGCGCCACGCCAGCGGTAGAAGCGGTGCGCCCCGATTACGCCGACGGTGTCGAGGCTCGGCGCCCAGTAGGGATTGATCCAGATCGTGTGGTAGTGCGTCGCGAGGCCGACGGGCGCATAGACCTCGCCCGCCAGCGCTTGCCGCGCCACGCCCAGCGCGCGGTCCCACGCCGCCTTCATCGGCTTGCGCGCCAGCGAACCATCGCAGGTGAAGGTGAACTGGCAGCCGGTCCGGCGCTCCGATCCCTGGAAAACGACGCCGCACACGCTGCTGGGGTAGCTCGGGTGCGCGACGCGGTTGAGCACCACCTGCGCCACCGCGCGCTGGCCGCCGATCGCCTCGCTGGCCGCCTCGTAATAGACCGCACTCGCCAGGCAGTGGAGGGCGCGGGCCTTGTCGATCCCCGTTCCGGCCGAAAGGAACGCGCGCGCCGAAGGCCCGGCGATGCGCGCCGCCGCCAGTTCGGCCGCTGCGCCGTCGCCGGTTCCGGTCGGGTCGAAGACATTCGCGCCATTGCCAGCCGCGGCAAGCTCGGCGCGCGGCGCGTCTTCGAGGAAATAGAACGCCGATCCGGGGAAGCTCTGCCCCGGCCGCTCGAACGGCAGGGTCGGCGCGATGACGTAGTGCGACAGGCGCGCCG
>CAMPGP010000047.1 GCA_946885545.1 uncultured Altererythrobacter sp. | reverse complement strand
GCGACCGCGACGCGCTCGTGCTCGAGACGCTGACCGCGTTCAAGCGTGCCGGGTGCAGCGGGGTGCTGACCTATCACGCGGCGCACGCGGCGCGGCTCATGGGGGCCTGAGCATGGGGGCAGAATTCCGCCACGAGACCGAGCGGCTGGTGCTGCGCGACTGGCGTGCCGAGGACTGGGATGCGTTCTTCCGCGTCACCAACACGCCCGCGGTGATGCAATGGCTCGGTGGGCTGCTCGACGAAGCGGGCATGGCCAAGCAGCGCGAACGCGTCGAAGGGTGCAACGCGCGCAACGGGTTCTGCTTCTGGCTCGTCGAGCGCAAGGCGGATGGCGCGCTGCTGGGCTTCTGCGGATTGAAGCGCGCCGACGCGCCGGGCTCGACCGTGACCGACGCAATCGAGATCGGCTGGCGCCTGCGCGAGGATGCCTGGGGGCAAGGCTACGCGAAGGAAGCGGCGCGCGCCGCGCTCGATCTTGCCTTCGACCGCTTCGTTGCCGAGGAGGTCGTGGCGCTGACAGTCGCTGACAACAACCCGAGCTGGGGCCTGATGCGCCGCCTCGGCATGCGTCGCCGCGAAGACCTCGACTACGCCGACGCACGCTACGATCCCCCGTGGCGCGACACGGTGGTCTATTCCATTGACCGCAAGGAGTGGGACAGCACCGATGCCTGACATCATCGCCGAGACCGAGCGGCTGATCCTGCGCACCATCGAGGAGGGGGACGCGGCCGAGCAGGACCGGCTGCTCAACACGCCCACGGTCATGGCGCGGCTCGGCGGGGTCAAGGAGCTGCACGAGATCGAGGCGAAGCACGCCAAGGGCATGGCGCTCTACGCGACCAAAGGCTTCAGCTTCCTGTTCATGATCGAGAAGGCGACCGGCGAGATGGTCGGCCATTGCGGAATCAAGCGCGTTGACAACCCGCTGGCGAGGAATCAGGGCGACCACGAAATCGGCTGGCTCGTGCGCGAGGATCGCTGGCGGCGTGGCTATGCCGAGGAGGCGGTGCGCGCGGTGCTGGAGTGGGCATTCGTCCGCGTCGGCGCGCCGCATGTGGTGGCGCTGACGAGCGAGGCGAACGTGCCCAGCTGGACGCTGATGGAAAAGCTCGGAATGGTCCGCCGACGCGACCTCGACTTCGACGATCCGGCCTATCCGCCCGAGGACCGGACGACGATCCTCTACAGTCTCACCCGCGAAAAATGGCAGGAGACCGCCGCATGAGCGTGAGCCGCCCCGGAGTCACCGTGGTCCCGATCCACGGCAAGACGCCGATGATCCATGACAGCGCCTTCGTTGCGCCCGGCTGCGTGCTGGTCGGCGACATTGAGATCGGGGCCGACAGCTCGATCTGGTACAACTGCGTGCTGCGGGCAGACGTCAGCCGGATCGTCATCGGCCAGCGGAGCAATGTGCAGGACGGCAGCGTGCTCCACTGCGACCCGCCACGGCCCGGTGATCCCGAGGGCTCGCCGCTCATCATCGGCGACGACGTGCTGATCGGGCACATGGTGATGGCCCATGGCTGCGTTATCGAAGACCGCGGCTTCGTCGGCCTCGGCGCGATCGCGATGAACAAGGCGGTGATCGGCAGCGACGCGATGCTCGCGGCGGGCGCGATGCTGACCGAGGGCAAGATCATGGCCGCGCGCGAGTTGTGGGGCGGCCGCCCGGCACGCAAGATGCGCGACCTCGACGATGCCGCGATCGCCGGGATGCGCATGGGCGTCGCGCACTACGCCGAGAATGCGAAGGCGCACGCAGCGGCGATTGCCGAAGCCGGAATTTGAGCAAGTCGCGCGGCGCGACTTAGCCTCGGACCAGCGCCTTCAAAGCCTCGATCCGGTCCGCCTCGTGTACAGGCTTGTCCCAGCGCACGCGGTGGATGCGCGGGAAGCGCATCGCGAGACCGGACTTGTGGCGCTTGCTCGCGTGGACCGAATCGAATGCGACCTCGAACACCAGGCTGCGGTCGGTCTCGCGCACCGGGCCGAAGCGGTTGACGGTGTGCGTGCGCACATGGCGGTCGATCTTCTTCAGTTCCTCGTCGGTGAAACCCGAATAGGCCTTGCCGACCGGGAGCAGATCGGCGCCCGCGTCGGGATCGCCGTCCCAGCAGCCGAAGGTGTAGTCGGAATAGAAGCTGCTGCGCTTGCCGCTGCCGCGCTGCGCATACATCAGCACGCAGTCGACCAGCAGCGGATCGCGCTTCCACTTGTACCACAGCCCGGTCTTGCGTCCGGCTATGTAAGGCGAATCGCGGCGCTTGAGCATGAGCCCCTCGATCGCCTCGTCGCGCGCGCCTTCGCGGATCGTGCCGAGATGGTCGAAGTCGATCGCCTCGACCACTTCGCTGAGGTCGAAGCGCTCCTCGGGTAGCCGCGGCATTAGCGCCTCGAGCCGCGCGCGGCGTTCGCTCCACGGCATCTCGCGCAAGTCCTCGCCCTCGACGATCAGCGCGTCGTAGAGCCGCACGAAGGCGGGGCTTTCGGCGAGCATCTTCTTCGACACGGTTTTGCGGCCGAGCCGCTGCTGGAGCGCGTTGAAGCTCGCCGCGCCGCCTTTCTCACCGCCCTGGTGCACCCCGCGCACTAGCAGCTCGCCGTCGAGCACGGCGTCCATCGGCAGCGCGTCGAGCAGCTCGGGGAAGGTGCCCGAGATGTCGTCGCCGCCGCGCGAATAGAGCCGCGTCTCGCCCCCGATCCGCACGATCTGCACGCGGATCCCGTCCCACTTCCACTCGGCGACGTAGTCCGCGAGGTCGACCACCGTATCCTCGAGCGGATGCGCCAGCATGAACGGGCGGAAGGTCGGCAGGTTGGCGGTGTCGGGCGGCGATTGGCCGTGCGCGGCCCAGGCGAACAATTCGGCATAGGGCGGGGCGAGGCCGTGCCAGTGCTCCTCCACGTCCTCGACCGGAACCTCGAACGCCTGTGCGAAGGCGACCTTGGCGAGGCGGCTGGAAATCCCGATTCGCATCGCGCCGGTGGCGAGCTTGAGCAGCGCGTAGCGACCCGAGGCGTCGAGCCGGTCGAGCAGCGCGGCGAGTTCGACCGGCGCAGTCTTGCGCGTCATGGCGGCAAGTGCATCGACGGCTTCGGTCACGGAGGGCGGGGCGGGCGGCGCGTCGGGAGCGGGCCAGAGCAGGCTGGCGGTCTCGGCGGTATCGCCCACGAAATCTCGGCTGAGCGTCCACAGCACCGGGTCGATTCGTTCCTGCAGCAACTTGCGCACGGTGCTCGACTTCACCGCCGGAAAGTCGAGCCCGTCGGTCAGCGCGGCAAGCGCCCAGCCGCGGTCGGGATCGCGCGTCTCGCGCAGGTACTCGGCGATCAGCCGCAGCTTCTCGTTGCGGCTGCGGGTATAGACCAGCGCATCGATCAGGGCGGCGAAGTGTTCCATCGTTCGCCTAGTCGTCCTCGTCTTCGTAGCCGACGAGTGCCAGCGCGCGGGCGCGACGCTGGTGAAGTTGGTGCCAGCGCAGCAGGGCCTCCTCGCGGCCGTGGGTGATCCAGGTCTCGTTAGGGTCGACCTCCTCGACCGTGCGCGTCAGCTCACCCCAGTCGGCGTGGTCGGAGATGACCAGCGGAAGCTCGACGTTGCGCTGGCGGGCACGCTGGCGCACGCGCATCCAGCCCGACGCCATGGCGGTAACGGGATCGGGCAGGCGGCGGCTCCAGCGGTCGTTGAGCGCCGAGGGCGGCGATACCACAACGTGCCCGCGCATCTCGTCCTTGCTCGCATCGGCGACCAGGCGCAGTTCGCCGAGGTCGACCCCGAACTCCGCGTAGAGATGGCACATCTTCTCCATCGCGCCGTGGAGGTAGATCGGCTGCGTGTGACCGGCGGCGCGTAGCTCGGCGATCACCCGCTGTGCCTTGCCTAGTGCATAGGCGCCGACGAGCACGCAGCGATCGGGGTGCGCGGCGAGACGATCGAGCAGCTTGCCGATCTCCTCTCCGATTGGCGGGTGGCAGAACAGGGGCAGACCGAAGGTCGCTTCGGTGATGAAGATGTCGCACGGGGTGACTTCGAACGGCGGACAGGTCGGATCGGGGCGGCGCTTGTAGTCGCCGGTGATCACCACGCGCTCGCCCGCGTGTTCCAGCAGGATCTGCGCGCTCCCGAGCACGTGGCCCGCAGGGATGTATGTCGCATCGACCCCGCCTGGCAAACGCACCGTCTCGCCATAGGCGACCGGCACCGCGCCGTCCGAAGTCGCGTAGCGCAACTTCATGATCGCGAGGGTCTCGGGCGTCGCGACGGTCTTCCCGTGCCCGCCGCGCGCATGATCGGCATGGCCATGCGTCACTAGCGCATGGTCGACCGGCTTCGAGGGATCGATCCAGCAATCGGCGGGGACGACGTGGATGCCGTGCGGCTCGGGCCGGATCCATGCGAAGTCGCGCGCCATATATAGGAAAATGGGGCGAGGGCGGGGCGGTTCCTGCGGCGGCTGCTATTGCGCCAGCAATTCGACGATCCGCTCCACGGCCTTGCCGTCGCCGAACGGATTGTGGGCGCGCGCCATCGCGTCGTAGGCCGCGCCATCGTCGAGCAACCGTTCGGTCTCAGCGACGATCCGGTCCGCGTCGGTGCCGACCAGCCTGGCGGTGCCCGCCTCCACCCCTTCGGGGCGCTCGGTCGTCTCGCGCATGACCAGCACCGGCTTGCCCAGCGCTGGCGCCTCTTCCTGCACACCGCCGCTGTCGGTCAGCATGAGGTGCGAGATGGCGAGCAGGCGCGCGAAATGCGGATAATCGAGCGGTTCGATCAGCGCGACGTTGTCGAGCCCGGCGAGCCGCGCGTTCATCACCGCGCGGACGTTGGGATTGAGGTGGACCGGGAAGATCACCGCCACGTCGGGCCGCGCGGCGAGACGGCGCACGGCATCGGCGATCGCTTCCATCCCCTCGCCGAAATTCTCGCGCCGGTGGCTGGTCATCCCGAGGATGTGCTTGCCGGCGAACCGCGCTTCGAGGTCGGCCAGTCCCGAAGCGAGTTCGGGTTCGCATTCGATCTTCGCGGTGACCCAGTGGAGCGCGTCGATCACGGTGTTGCCGGTGACGTGCACCGCCGCGGGATCGACGTTTTCGCGGCGCAGCGCTTGCGCCGCGGTTTCGGTCGGGGCGAAATGCCAATGGGCGAAGCTGCCGACGATCTTTCGGTTCACCTCCTCGGGCCAGGGATGGTGGATGTCTCCGCTGCGCAAACCCGCCTCGACGTGCGCGACGGGGATCTTGCGGAAATAGGCGGCGAGCGCGCCCGCCATCGCGGTGGCCGTGTCTCCTTGGACCACGACGACGTCGGGCCGCTCGGCATCGAGCACCGAGCCGATGCCGGTAAGCAGTCTCGCGGTCAGCGCGTCCAGAGTCTGGTCGGGCTGCATCAGGTCGAGATCGTGGTGCGGCGCGATGCCCGATATCGCGAGCACCTGATCGAGCATCCCGCGGTGCTGGCCCGAGACGCAGACGCGCGACACGAAGCGCGAGTCGCGCTCGAGCGCATGGATCAGCGGGAACAGCTTGATTGCCTCGGGCCGGGTCCCGAAGACGGTGAGGATCTTGCGTGCGGCGGTCATTCCGCGGCTCTAGCCGAGGACGGTTAACGCTGCGTCAGCTTTCGGGCGTATCGGGCGTTTCCATGATCGGCTCGGCGTTCTCGCTCGGCGCGATCGAGGGGTTCGTCTCGTCGGGCAGCTCGGCATCGCGTTCGGCCTCGAGACGCTCCATGTACTCGCGTTCGATCGCCTCGACGCGCTCCTGTTCGGCCGCCGCGTCCTCGTCGATGGTCGAGAGGCGCTCCTCGCGGGCTGCCGCGATGAGCTCGCTGAAGCGCACGTTCGCACCGGTAGCGCGCTCGCCGTAGGCCTGCTCGATGAGCTGCTGCGTGCAGCCGGTGAAGCCGCCCGCGCCCGCAGGGGAGCACGACAGGGCGCCGAAGTCGCCGAGCATCTCGAGCGATTCGACGCGCTTCGTCCAGGCGACGTTTTCGGGATCGTCGCTGAAGCGCAGCGTCTCCGGAATGCGATAGCGCTCGGATTCGGGAAGCCGCGCGACGACGCAGATTTCGCCTTCGGGGCACGGGGGTGCGGCATCGTCGCCGTAGACGATCGACATGCGCACGTCGTCCGATGCCTCCTCCGTCGCGACTTGCGCCGAAGCGGGCGCGGCCAGCATGGCGATACCGGCGAGCGCGGAGGCGGCGAGGAGCGATTTCATTGCGGGTCCCAATCTCGTGAGCGGTGGTTTCGTGCGGTTTTCGCGGTGCGCGGTGAACTCTATATGAAGCGCGCGAGTGGCGGAAGCGGTTCCCTCCGCCGCGCTCAGACCCGCTCGGCGAGCTTGATCGCGAATCTGCACCCCAGCCGGATGGCGCCCGACAGCAGCGGATAGGCGGGCGCCTTCTCCGCACCGGCGGCAAGCGCAGCGTCGCGGTGCGCACGCTCGTCCTCGCGGAATTCCTCGATCATCTCGGAGAGCTCGGGATCGGCATCGCTCTCGGCCAGTTGGTCGAGCTGCTGCGAATAGTGGCGATCGATCTCTTCCTCGACCGCGGCAGTACAGGCCATCGCCGCTTCGGGCCCCAGCAATGCCGTGCCCGCGCCGAGGGCATAGCCTGCAACGGACCAGAACGGCTGAAGCGCAGTCGGGCGCACCCCGCGGCGCGCCATCAGCGCATCGAACTTCGCCCGATGGCCTTTCTCCTGCTCGGCCATTTCAGCGATTTCGGCCGCATGCGGGCCGCGGTCGCCCATCACGTCGAGTTGGCCCTGGTAGATGCGCGTTGCGCCGAATTCGCCCGCCTGGTCGACCCGGATCATCCGCGCGATCTCGTCCTTCGTCATGCCGTGCGCCGTCCCTTGCCCAGCAGCCACAGGATCGCGAGCCCGCCAATGGTCGAGAACAGGAAGTTGAATCCCGCCAGCGATATGCCCATCAGCGTCCACTGCGGCTGGTCGCAGCGGATGATGGGTGCGCTCATGATCGAATCGAGCAAGTTGCCGCCACTGGCCTGCGCGGTCATCGCGCAGCCGGTGATCCCTTTCCACCAGCCGTATTCGACCCCGGCGTGGAACGCGCCGATCGCGCCCGACACGAGGATCGCCACCGCCGCGAGCGCGATCCACAGGCGCCGGGGAGCGGTGACGGTCGAGAGCAGGGCGAGCGCGAGCGCGGCGAAGTGCGGCCAGCGCTGCCACCAGCACATCTCGCACGGGTAGAGCCCGAAGCCGTATTCGGAGACATATGCGCCGGCGAGCAGCAACGCGGGAACCGCGAGCGCGAGACGCTGCGCCAGCCGGGCATGGGGCGTATCGAGCATTGCGACCTTTGCTTACTTGCGGCGCGCCACGGTGCTGGGCGTCGTCCGGCGCAGCGTCTCGAGCGCGTAGTGCAGTTGATAGTCCTCGATGCCCTGCTCCTCGAGCTGCGCGGCGGTCAGCGTGAAGCGCGGATCCTCGCGCTTGTCGCGTTCCATCTCCTCGTCCTTGAGCGCCGCCTCGTTGACGAGGTGGCCGCGCAGATCCGATTCGCGCAGGGTGAACTTGGCGCGCTTGGCGAGGTCGGGGTCGCTGAGCTGCGGCACCGCGATGTCGGGCTCGATCCCGCCCTCCTGCACCGAGTGGTCCGAAGGCGTGTAGTAGCGCGCGGTGGTGAGCTTGAGCGCGGCATCGCGACCGAGCGGCAGCAGCGTCTGAACGCTGCCCTTGCCGAAGCTGCGCTCGCCCATGATCAGCGCGCGGCGGTGATCCTGCAGCGCACCCGCCACGATCTCGCTCGCCGAAGCCGAACCGGCGTCGATCAGCACGATCATCGGCACGTCCTCGGCGATCTGCCCGCGATAGACCGTCTCCGCTTCGTAGACGTAGGTTTCGCCCTGCGCGCGGCCGCGCTGCGAAACGATCCGCCCTTCGTCGAGGAACAGGTCGCTCAGCGCAACCGCCTCGTCGAGCGAGCCGCCCGGGTTCGAGCGCAAGTCGAGCACGAGGCCGTTGAGGCGACCGCCCGCCTGCTTGCGCAGCGTTTCCCACGACGCGAACACATCCGCCCCGACGTCGCGCGAGAATTCGTTGACCATGATCACGCCGATGCCGCCCGGCTTCATCTCGTGGGTGACCGGCTCGAGCTCGATCAGCCCGCGCGTGACGGTCACGTCGAACGGCTCCTCGCGCCCGGTGCGGAAGATGGTCAGGCGGATCGAGGTGCCGGCGGCGCCGCGCATCCGGCTGACCGCTTCGTCCAGATCGCCGCCGTAGATCAGGTCTCCGTCGAGATGGGTGATGTAGTCGCCCGCCTTGAGCCCCGCCTCCATCGCCGGACTGCCGCGGAACGGTGAGATGATCTTCACCGCGCCGTCGTCCATCTGCACCGAGAGGCCGAGGCCGGTGTAATTGCCGTCGATCATCGTTTCGAGGCGCTGCAGGTCCGATCCGTCGAGATAGGCCGAATGCGGGTCGAGGCTGGCGAGCATGCCGTCGATCGCGCCGCGGATCAGCGTTTCGTCGTCGACCGGCTCGACGTAGCTGGCCTTGATCCGTTCGTAGGTTGCGAACAGGCGGGCAAACTCGGGGCCGGCACGGCCGTCGACTTGCGCGATACCCGCGGTAGTGGCCGGAATCAGCGCCACTGCGGTGACGAGCGCGGCCGAGCGGGCGAGAGCGGCGAATTTCATCGGCGTGAGCCTCCTTGTCGATCAGCTTCTATAGCGCGCGCAGGCTGAATGCCAGATGAGGAATCCACGACGGCCCGACGCGAGACGATCGGGGCAATGCCGCCACTCCCCAGAGGGATGCTAGAGGTAATCGAGCGGATTAACCGGCGCGCCGTCGCGTCGCAGCTCGATCGTGACCACGGGCGCTTCGATCGCGGCGATGCCGAGGGGTGCGCCCGCGACGAGATTTTCGCCGACCGAAACGTCTGCGCGCGCGAGACCGGTCACCAGGCTCGTCCAGCCGCCGTCGTGCTCGATGATCACGATGCGCTCGTATCCGCGATAGGGGCCCGCGAAGGCGACCCGGCCCCGAGCCGGTGCGACGACTTGCGCGCCGGGCCGCGGCGCGAACGCGAGGCCGGTCGAAGGAATTCCGCCCGGGGACGGAGCGCCGAAGCCGAGGATGGTCCGCCCTGCCACCGGAAGCTGGAAATTGCCCGGCGGTGCGGTCGCCGCAGGCGTCGGTCGCGGTGAGCTGGCTTCGATCACCTGCGAGTTTTCAGGGCGCGGTGGGCGAATGATCGGGCCGGGAAGCGCGGCAAGCTCGCGCCGCAGCGCGCTCGCATCTCCGAGCTGTTTGACAAGTCCGTCGAGATCGCGCGCCTCTTCGGCCAGGGCCAACGCCCGTTCGCTCTCGCGATCGGCGACCCCACTGGCGCGCCGCGACTCGAGCCTCTGGCGGCTCTCGATCGCCGCCAGGCGCTGGCGGCGCGTACCCAGCTCGGCTTCGCTGTCGCGCAGGGCCGCGAGCGCCTCGCGCGCCTCGCGCTCGAGTTGCTGGCCACGTGCGATCTCAGCACGTAGCGCGGCGGTGCGAGTGCGGACTTGCGGGATCGTGGTGTCGAGCATGGCGCGCAGATAGACCGTCTCGCGCAGCGAACCGGGGCGCAGGGCGGAAAGCGCCAGTGGGCGGCGGGCCAGCTTCTGCAGCGCGGCGGTGAGCCGCATGAGCGGTTCGCGCCGCTCGGCCAGCCGGAGATCCAGCTTCCGACGCTGTCCGTCGATGATCGAAAGGCGCGCCTCGGCCGCGGAAATGTCGGCCTCGGCCTGCTGGATCCGCGCGGCGAGGGCGGCGCCTTCGCGCGCGGTCCGTTCCGCCGCCGCGGTGGCGGCGCGCGCCTGGGTCTCGAGCCGCTGGCCTCGCGCTGCGGCCTCGCGCGCCTCGCGCTGCGCCCGCTGGAGCGCCTCGCGGGCATCGTCAGGGCCGGTGAAATCGACCGCGCGTTGCGCCAGGGCCATTCCCGCGAGCGCCACGACCGCGACCGCGACGGTGAAAGTCCGGATCGTCTTGCGGCTGGGCATGGCGTCACCCTGCCCGATGATAGGGATGCCCGGCAAGGATCGCCGTGGCTCGGTAGAGCTGCTCCAGCAGCATGGCTCGGGCGAGCAGGTGCGGCCAGGTCGCCGCGCCGAATGCCAGCAGCAGGTCGGCCTCGGTGCGCTCCCGCGCCTCGTGCCCGTCCGCCGCGCCGAGCACGAAACGCGTCTCGCGCACGCCCTCGTCGCGCCAGCGCCCGAGCAGGGCGGCGAATTCCTCCGATGACAGATGCTTGCCGCGCTCGTCGAGCAGGACGGTGCGCGCGGGGCTCTGCGGGTCGGCGACCCTGCCGCCGGTTTCGGGCAGCTCGGTGGCCTTGTAAGGCCAGGTCAGCCGCTTCTCGTAACGCGCGACGAGTTCCGCCTCGGGCGAGCGCCCGATCTTCCCGCGCGCAATCACGTGGAGCAGCATCGTCGCTTGCGCCTCAGGCGCCGACGGCGGCATCCGCCGCCTTAGCTATCCTCGCGGTCGGCCCTGCGGCCCAGCGGGCCGGAAGCTCTGGCTGCGTATGCACAGAGTGACTAGGCGGTTCCGGCGGCGACCGGCGGGGCGTCGCCGAAGGCCCACATGCGCTCGAGGTTGTAGAAGCTGCGGACCTCGGGGCGGAACAGGTGCACGACCACGTCGGCCGCGTCGATCAGCACCCAGTCGGCCTGCGGGAGCCCTTCGAGCCGCACCGGACCGTGGCCTTCGCGCTTGATCCGCTCGGCGAGCTTCTGCGCCATGGCCGCGACCTGCCGGGTCGATCGACCCGAGGCGATGACCATGTGGTCGGCAATGCTCGACTTGCCCTCGAGCGGGATCGAGACGACGTCCTGCGCCTGATCCTCGTCCAGCTGGTCGAGAACCAGTGCGTGCAGCGAGCCGGGCTCGGCCTCAGCGGCGGGAGAGCGTTGCGGGCTCTGTTCGGACATCGATGTTTGCGCCTGGGACATAGGCGGTTTCTGCGCTCCTGACGGTTGCGAAAAGGGTGGGC
>CAMPGP010000046.1 GCA_946885545.1 uncultured Altererythrobacter sp. | reverse complement strand
TCGAGCGCGCCAAGGACAAGAACGACCCGTTCCGCCTGATGGGCTTCGGCCACCGCGTGTACAAGAACTACGACCCGCGCGCGGCCGTGATGCAGAAGACCGTGCGCGAAGTGTTCGACGCACTCCAGGTCAAGGATCCGGTTTTCGAGACTGCGCTGCGGCTCGAGGAGCTCGCGCTTTCCGACGATTACTTCAAGGAAAAGAAGCTCTTCCCCAACGTCGACTTCTATTCGGGCATCATCCTTTCGGCGATCGGCTTCCCGACCACGATGTTCACCGCGCTCTTCGCGCTGGCCCGCACCGTGGGCTGGGTCGCGCAGTGGAACGAGATGATCTCCGATCCCGGCCAGGTCATCGGTCGTCCGCGCCAGCTCTACACCGGCCCGACCGAGCGCGACTACGTGCCGATGGGCAAGCGCTGACGCCGTGAAGGCGATCAGGTTCCTTCTCCAGATCGCCGGCGTAGCATTCATGCTCGCCGGCGGCCTGTGGATGCTCCAGGGCCTCGGCATCGTGATGTGGCCTTCCGAAAGCTTCATGCTCGCGGACCGGCAATGGGCGGTGAACGGCGCGATCGTGTTCGTTATCGGCGGAGCGCTGTTCTGGTTCGGCTCGCGCCGGAGGCGCTAAGGCTGCTTCCCGACCTGCGGGACCACGAGCGTGAAGCACGCGCCCTTCCCCGGCTCGCTGGCCACAGACAGCTCTCCCCCCATCGCACGGGCGAGCCGTCGCGAAATGTACAGGCCGAGACCCGAGCCGCCGTCGCCGCTGCGACCGAGACGCTCGAACTTCTCGAACACGCGCGCCTGGTCCTGCGCGCTCAGGCCCGGGCCCTGATCGATCACCGTCACCCTCGCTGCGCCCTCCCCTGACGACAGTTCCAGGCGAACGGTCGATCCTTCGGGCGAATAGCGGATCGCATTGCCCACGAGGTTCAGCAGGATCTGCAGCACGCGCCGGAATTCGGCCACCGCGGGCAGCTTCTCGCTGTCGGATGGACCGACCAACGCGATCTCCCGCTCCCGCGCACGGACGGCAAGAATGCCGGCTGCGCGACGGGCGACGTCGCCCAGATCGATTTCGTCGGGGGCGGTGCTGAAATTCTCGGCCTCGACCACTTCGAGGTCGGACAGGTCCTCGATCAGCGCGAGGAGATGCTGGCCCGCCGCGGCGATGTCTGCGGCGTAGTTGCTGTATTCCTCCGCCAGCGGCCCTGCTAGGCGGGCGCGTATGGTCTCGGCATTGGCAATGATCCGGGCGATGGGCTGGCGCAGCACGGGCGAGAGGTCCTGCCCGATCGAGTGCGCGGCGCGCGATTTCGGCCGCTTCGGAACGGGGACCTCGTAAGCGGGTGCGAGCGGTTCTTCTGCCGAGAGGTAGAGTTCGTATCCGGCCTGCCCCGGCTCGGGCGAGCCCAGCGGTACCAGAGTCGCGGTCCACCGGCGATCGGACCCGTCGACCTGCACCGTCGCGCCGTCGAGCAGGCGCCAGTGCATCGGCTGCTCGTGCAGCGCACCGGGCAGCCGGACGAAGTCGGTCCACGGACTTCCTGCGCCTTGCGCCATTCTGGAGGCGAGACTGGCGAGGTCGGGTGCGCGCGCATCCACCGAAAGCACGTTCTGCGCCGGATCGAGGCGCGCGGACAGTTCGGCCACGGTACGTTCGATCTCGAGCCGCCGGGCCGCTGCGCTTGCATCGTCGTCCACGGCGTGGGGCGAAGCCTGCCAGTCGGATACCCCGATCGCGCACCCGCCCGCATCGCCTGTATCGGGGCATACCTCCACCCAGGCGCGCACGACTTGCTCGCCGCGCAGTGCCTCGATCGAGCCGGACATCCGGGTGCCGACGGTCCGCGCCCTGCGAACCTGATCGAGCAGCGCGGGAATGGCGAGCGTCCCGGGCATCTCGCCACCGCAATCGCGCTGGAGCGCCGCAATCAGCTCGTCGGCTTCGACCAGCCGATCCTCGGCATCGGTCCGCCCGCGGGCGAGAAATGTGCGTGGTATGGCACCCATGGACTAGTCCAGCGCCTGCCGGCCGGAATCGGCGAGGATCGACCGCGCGCGGTCGCCGCGCAATGCGTCCAGCGCGACGGGAAGCGTCACTTCGGGATGGATGAGGACGAATTGTTCGGCGATTCCGTCAGCCGCGAGCCCGGCGGAGCGAAGCGACAGCGCGAGACGGCCGAGCTGGCTTTCGTTGGTCGACACCGCGGCGAGGCCGCGCTCCATTCCGGTGGCGAGCGAGAGCGCGGTCAGGAACAGCGCCACGCCAGCGTGTCCTACCGACAGCGCCGGCTTCATCGCATCGCCCACCGCGCCCGTCGCGCGCACGAGGAGCGACAACCGGCCGGACTGTTCGTCGTAGGTGTCGCGCAGGCGTTTGTCGGCCTGTTCGATGGCGTTCGGGCTACTGTCCGCCGCTAGTCCGCGCCACGCCGTCAGGACACGTTCGAACAACGCCCGCGGCAGTTCGCCGAGCGGCAGTTCCATGCGCCGCTGCTGCTGGACGAAGCGCGCCTGCGCCGCGAGCAGCGCCATCGCCAGGCGCGCGGTCCTACTGTCCGACGAGGCGATCAGAGACTGCAGGAGCGGAGACACCACCGGGTCTATGCCGTTGCGCCGCTCGATCTGCATCGCAAGGCGATACTCCAGCGCGAGCGCGTGGCAGTGGCCGACGAAGGCGAGATCCTCCGCCAGCGCTTCCGCCAGCGGACCGCAGCGATCGTCGGCAAAGCCGAACGGCTCCTCGATTCCCGCCGCGTGGGCCTGTGCGACGAGCGCCTGTTGCGCGACATGGCGCACCATCGCGCGAACGCGTGCGACCACTTCGTCGCTGAACAGCGCGTTGTCGTGATTGGCCAGCAGCATGCCGAGCATCGGCCCGATCGCGCCGAGCACGACATCGCCCCGTGCGAGCTCGCCCGCGAGGACGGACTCGATCGGCGAGTGCGAAACCTGTGTCATGACGGAGTCGGTCATCCATCCGCCTTAGCGCGGCATAGTTAAACGCGCGTTATCCCTGGACGAACCGATGCGAAATAAAGAATTGCCAGCGTTGCGAGGGCAAGTCCCTGCAATATGGGCAAAAGTTGGCCGGTCGCCGCGCCCGTCACCAGCACGCCGGCGAGCAAGGCGCGGTCGCCTGCGGTGCGGGCCAGACCACCCGTTGCCCAGCGTCCCGCTAGTCGCAGCGCAAGCAGCAGGCACGAGGTGGCGAAGAGCCACCCGCTGATTGCCGCGGGTGGCGCAACCAGCGCGGCTGCGGCAAGGATTGTTGCGTCTACCAGCGCGCCCGGCCCCCAGCGCAGCGTCCGGGCCAGCCATCGTTCCTCGCGATCGTCGCGCGCGAGGCTTACGAGGGTTCCTCCCATGCGAAGCAGAAAGGCACCGATCCCCGTCGCGGCGAAGGCGGTGACCGGCATCTGCCCCGAAGCGGCGGCGACCGCGCCTCCGAGCGCGGCAAGGCCCATGACGAACGGCAACGCAGCGCCGCCGCGCCGCGCAAGCAGCCTGGGGGCGAGTGAGATCGCCGCGCGATCGGCAACCGCATGCGACGGCGCCGCGAACGAAGCGGGAGAAACACGCTGCTGCAGCCATGCGGCCTCGAAAGAACGTGCCTGATGCTCGTCACGCAGGAAGGTCCAGCGGCGTTCGTTAAGTGCCGCCTTGGGTAGCGGAGCGAGGCGGATTCCGGATTGCAGCCCGACCCTGAGCAACGCAGGAACCGCGTCGACGTCGAACGGCATTTCCGCGAGACGTTCGACCGCCGAACCCGGCAGTCGTGCCACCCCGGCCCAGGCATGGTCGCGGTCGATCCGCTCGTAGCCCTCCTCGACGCCGGGCTCGGCGGGAAGCGCGATGATCCCCGATCGCTCGCCGAGAAGCTCGCCCACGAAGCGCGGATCGGGTACGACGCCTTCGGCGAAGACAAACAGCTCGTCTTGCGCCTTGACGAGTCCGGAAAGCGCCCGCGCTCCCGAAAGCGCGTGAAAGCTCGCCCCACCCTGCTCCGCCCGGTGCAACAGCGGCAGGACCTGTTCGTTCAGGCCTTCGGACAGACAAACGATCCGTTCGCAACCGAGCCGCAGCGCGATCTCGAGCTGGAGCGCGATGACGCTACGCCCCGCGACCGTCAGCAAGCCGCGTGGCGTAGCAGCCTGATCTTCACCGCTGGCGTGCATCGCCGATAGGATCGCGACCCGCAAAACGGACCCTCCTTGCCAAAACGAGAATTCTAGGAGCCGAGGAGCCGCCTGCCAAGCATGGCGGTCGCACGGGCTAGCGCGGTTCAGTCGCGCGCGGAGAAGAAGGCTTGCCGAAACGCCTGGAGCTTGCGCAGGATAGCCGGATCACCGGGCGCGGACGCCACTGCTTCTTCGGCCAGCGCCTGGAGTTCCGCCGCGTGGAAGCTCGCTGCGAGGCCTTTCAGCCTGAGGGCTGCGACGTCCCAGTTGCCGTCGCATCGCGCTCTCCGGAGCAAGTCGATCTGGCGGTCGAGACTTTCGACGAAGGCAGCACGCAGTTCCGCGAGCAACGCGGGATCGTCTCCAGCCGCTGCGGCCAGCGTGGCATCGAGGGCGCCGGTTTCGTGGACCATACGGCTCGGCCTATCGCAGGAATGGTTAAAGCGGGGTTTCACATGGCCGCTTTCGTGGTAGATTTCTCGTCATGTCAGGGGGATCCAACATCCGGGCCATCGGCCCCGAGCAGCAGGCGGACCCGACGGTCGCCGGCGAGGCGCAGCCGATCGAGACCGACGCGATCGAAGAGACGGTTTACGAGGAGTACTGGGAGGACGAGCCCGAGGCAGGCCTGCGCCGGCACTGGCTCGCACCGTCGCTCGCCCTGCTCGCTATCGCCGGATGGACGGGCGCGTTCGTCTGGACCTTCCGCGAACCGATGCTGGCCGGTGCCCCGGCCGAACGCTGGATCGCGTGGACCGGGCAATGGGCGGTCCCCGTCCTGCTCGTCGCGCTCGTCTGGCTACTCGCGACGCGCAACAGCCGGCACGAGGCGCGCCGCTTCGGCGAAGTCGCGAGCCTGCTGTCGCATGAGACGCGCATCCTTGAAGATCGCCTTTCGACGATCAATCGGGAATTGAGTCTGGCGCGCGAATTCCTCTCGTCGCAGTCGCGCGAGCTCGATTCGCTCGGCCGCGTCGCGACCGAGCGCCTCTCCACCCATGCGGACCGCCTACAGGGTCTCGTTCACGACAACGGCGAGCAGGTACAGGCGCTCGCGACCGTGAGTTCGACCGCGCTCGACAATATGAATCGCCTGCGCGACGATCTCCCGGTCATCGCCAATTCCGCGCGGGACGTTTCCAGCCAGATCGGCAATGCGGGGCGTATCGCGAGCGATCAGGTCGCGGAGCTGGTGTCTGGCTTCGAGCGTCTGAACGAATTCGGGCAGGCGAGCGCCCGCCAGGTCGACAGCTTGCGCGAACGTATCGACACCGCGCTCGCCGCCTTCGACGAGCAGGTTGGGCATCTCCATGCAGTCGCGACGGATCGCTTCGCCGCGCTGCGCGAGCGGAGCGAGGCGTTCCGGGTCGAACTGGACGGGCGCGAAGTGGAATCGCTGGCCGCGTTGCGTCGCCGGGCCGATTCGCTCGCCGAGGAGTTGCGCGAGAGCCACCATGCCCTCGAAGCCGAGGAGGAAGAGGCGCTGGTCTCACTCCGCGCCCGCCTCGGCGGCTTGCGCGACGAAGCCAAGACCGTCGGCAAATCGGTACGCGAGCGGGAAGAGGCCGCTATCGGGCTGTGGAACGAGCAGATCGAGGCCATGAAGCAGCGGCTGACCGAAGCGATCGAAGTCATCACCGGGATCGACGACAGCGCGCTCGCGTCCGCCAACCGCAAACTCGAGGCACTCAAGATCGAGGCGGAGACGGTCGATCGCGGCATCGCAGAGCGCGACCAGCGCCTGCAGGCCCGCATCAGCGAGCGGCAGACGTTGCTGGCCCAAGCCGAGCGCGAATCGACGGACGCCCTTGCGAACCGTCTGGCCGAACTCGATGCGGCGATCGCCGAGCGGCGCGAGGCCCATATCGCCCAGACCGACGAACTGCTCCGCAAGGGCGAAGCCGTGACCGAGCGAGTGCTCCAGCTACGAGCCGACATCGAACACGTCGGCGACAGAGGCAGCGAGACGGAACGAGTACTGTCGGAAGGGCTCGAACGTCTCGAGAGCAAGCTGGCTGATAGCCGTGCGGCGCTGGGGGGCACGGACGAGGCCGTCTCCGCCCTTACCGAAGCCAGCATCCGCCTGCTCGAGCTGATCCAGGCGAGCGCGCAGCAATCGCGCGAGGACCTGCCGCTGGCGATCGGCGAAGCCGAAGGGCGCCTGGCCAATGTCGAGGAACGCGCCGGCGCGCTCAAGATCACGCTCGACGATGCCAATGCGGCGAGCGCACGTCTGTCGGACTACGTCGTCTCGGCGCGCGATACCGGCCGCGAGACGATTGCCGAGGTCGAGAGCCTGCATTCGCGCTTCGCCCAGTCCAACGACGAGCATGCCGCGCGCATCGCAGAGCTGCGCGCCGCCGTGGTCGCGCTCGACGACGACAGCTCCGCGCTGGCGGAGAAAGCGCGCGCCGACCTCGGCGATGCGATCGAGGCACTCGAGCTCGCCGCCCGCTCGGCCCGCGCCGCGATCGGTGAGGATGCGAGCGACGCGATCCGAGAACTCGCCGAGCGCGTCGGCGCGGAGACCTCGCAGGCCCTGGACGAAGTCATGCGCGAGAAGGCCGAACAGTCGATTGGCCAGCTCGAACGCGCTGCGTCGAAGGCATCGGATGCGAGCCGCCAGGCCGCGATCCAGCTCCGCGACCAGCTCACCAAGGTCGACGAACTGGCGGGCAACCTCGAAAATCGGGTGGCGCGCGCGCGCGAACGTGCCGAGGAGCACGTGGACAACGACTTCGCGCGGCGCATCGCGCTGATCACCGAAAGCCTGAATTCGAATTCGATCGATATCGCCAAGGCCTTGTCGACCGACGTGACGGACACCGCGTGGGCTTCGTACCTGCGCGGCGACCGCGGGATCTTCACGCGTCGCGCCGTGCGTCTGCTCGACAATACCGAAGCGCGGGACATCGCGGAGCTCTACGACAGCGAACCGGACTTCCAGGAAAACGTGAACCGCTATGTGGCCGATTTCGAAGGCATGCTTCGCACGATGCTGTCGACCCGGGATGGCAACGCGCTCGGCGTCACCCTGCTCAGTTCGGACATGGGCAAGCTCTACGTTGCGCTCGCGCAGGCGATCCAGCGGCTAAGACGCTAGCCGCGTCACGTCGAGGTCTTCGACCCCGATCCATCCTTGATGGAAGTTGAGCACGAACAGAGCGGTCACCACGGCCGCCAGGATCGTCGCGCGCAGGATCACCCGGCCGGGGCGGAAGTTACCCGGTGCGCTATCGGCCTGGCCCGGCACTTTCTCAATTCCCATTTCGTCATGCGTGCGAACGCCGAACGGCAGCATGACGAAGGCGCTGAGCACCCATACGAGCAGGTAGATCGCCACGATCGAAGTCCACTGCATCAGGTCAGGCCCCCATCATCACGACTTTGACCTGCGGGTTCTTGCCCGACCACCGGCGCGCGGCGCGGCGGGCGGCGAGCCTGGCGGCTTCGGCGATGTCGGCCACGTCGTCGCGCGCCTTGCCGCGCAGCTTGCCGATGGCCTCGGCGACGTCGGCTTTCGCCTCGGCGACGAACTCGGCCATGTCTTCCTCCAGCGGGAGTCCGAAGCTTTCTATCTCGATCGTCCGGTTGAGCCCGAGCACCACGACCACCGCGCCCTCGGCCGCGATCCGGCGGCGCATGGCGACCCCTTCGCCGTCTGCGGGCGCGATGATGTCGCCGTCGAGCACGAGGCGGCCCGCGCGAACTTCGGCGATCTTGCCCGGCGCGCCGGGAGCGAGGCGCACCATATCGCCGTTCTTTTGCACGACCGCGTGCTCGATGCCGCTGGCGAGGCCGAGCCGCGCCTGTTCCTGCATGTGCCGCATCTCTCCGTGGACGGGCACGAGTATATCCGGGCGGAGCCAGCCATAGAGCGCCTCGAGTTCGGGCCGCCCGGGGTGCCCCGAAACGTGGATCATGCTCTGCCGGTCGGACACCATCACGATCCCGCGTGCGGCGAGCTGGTTCTGCACCCGCCCGATCGCGATCTCATTGCCGGGGATCTGGCGGCTGGAGAACAGCACCACGTCGCCCGAAGCCAGCTCGATCGGATGGCTTTTATCGGCGATGCGGGCCAACGCCGCGCGCGGCTCGCCCTGCCCGCCGGTCGCGAGGATCAGCACCTCGCCGCGCGGAAGCCGCATCGCCGTGTCGAAGTCGACCAGATCAGGCAGATCGTCGAGATAGCCGTTGGCCTGCGAGACCTCGATGATCCGGTCGAGCGAACGCCCGGCGACGCACAGCCGCCGCCCGGTCGCCTTGGCCACCTCACCCAGCGTGTGCAGCCGCGCCACGTTGGACGCGAACGTGGTGACGAGCACCCTCTTGCCGGGGTGGCGCTTCACCTCCTCCATCAGGCCGGTGTAGACCGCGCCTTCCGAGCCGCTCGGGTTCGGATTGAAGACGTTGGTCGAATCGCACACCAGCGCGAGAACGCCCTCGTCGCCTATCTCGACCAGTTCTTCCTCGGTCGTCGGCTCGCCGATGATCGGGTCCTCGTCGAGCTTCCAGTCCCCGGTGTGGAACACGCGGCCGTAGGGCGTGTCGATTACCAGCGCATTGCCTTCGGCGATCGAGTGCGCGAGGGGGACGTAGGATATTGCGAACGGCCCCAGCGCGAAGCTTTCCAGGTCGTCAACCACGTGCAGTTTCACCGAGCGGGTCAGCCCCGCCTCGTCGAGCTTGCGCAGCACGAGGTCGGCAGTGAACGGCGTCGCGTAAAGCGGCACGCCGAGTTCGGCGGCGAAATAGGGGACCGCGCCGATATGGTCCTCGTGCGCGTGGGTGAGGACGATCCCGACGAGGTCCTTCGCGCGCTCCTCGATGAAGTCGAGATCGGCGAACACGAGGTCCACGCCAGGATACTCGCCGCCCGAGAAGGTCATTCCCAGATCGACCATCAGCCACTTGCCGTCGCACCCGTAGAGGTTGACGTTCATGCCGATCTCGCCCGACCCGCCGAGCGCGAGGAAGAGCAATTCGCTTTCCGGTTTGAAGTCCTTCTTCACGCTGCAGCACGCTCCGCCAGTATCGCGAGACCCTCGAGCGTCAGGTCGGCATCGACCGCGTCGAAAATGTCGGTGTGTTCGTCGAACAGGATCGCGAGGCCGCCGGTCGCGACCACGCGTGCGGGGCGGCCGATCTCGGCCCGCATGCGCGAAATCAGCCCCTCCATCATCGAAACGTAGCCCCAGAACACACCGATCAGCATCTGGTCCTCGGTGTTGGTCCCGATCACGCTCTCGCCGCGCGGCGCCTCGATCGCGATACGCGGCAGCTTGGCGGTGTTGCCGACCAGCGCATCGAGCGAGAGGTTGATGCCCGGTGCGATGATCCCGCCCTTGTAGGCGCCGTTGAAATCGACCGCGTCGAAGGTCGTCGCGGTGCCAAAGTCGACCACGATCAGGTCGCCCTCATACTTCGCGTGCGCCGCGATCGCGTTGAGCGCACGGTCGGCGCCAAGCGAGCGCGGCTGATCGACGTCGACCGAAATGCCCCAGTCCGCCCTGCCCTCGCCCGCGATCAGCGGGGTAAGCCCGAAGTATTTCTCCGCCAACACGGTGAGGTTGTGGACCGCGCGCGGCACCACCGAACCGAGGATAATCTGCGTGATCTGCTCCCGCGCGAAGCCCTCGATCTCGAGCAGTTGGAGCAGCCACACCGCATATTCGTCGCCCGTGCGGCGCGGATCGGTGGCAATGCGCCAGCGCGCCTTGATCTCGCGGCCCTGAAAGAGCGCGAAGACCACGTTGGTGTTACCGACATCGGCGGCGAGCAGCATTGCGGGTTCCTTCAACCGAGCGTGACGTCGCCGGCGTGGATGGCACGGCTGGTCCCATCTTCCAAGCACAGCAGCAGCGAGGCATCGGGCGCGAGACCCGCGAAGGTGCCTTCGACCGAGACCCCGCCCGCG
The DNA here is from genome assembly GCA_946885545.1 of uncultured Altererythrobacter sp. The sequence continues at coordinate 915 of CAMPGP010000046.1, read as the reverse complement.
TCGTGGACCTTGAGCGGGGTGCCGAGCGGGTGCGAAGCGGCGAGCCAGCGGCGGATCAGCGGTTCGGTGCCGAACATGCGCCAGCGCTCGATCTCGCGGTCGAATGCGGCGGCGAGCGAATGTGCGAAGGCATCGCGGTCGGGCGCGGGCCCGAGCTTGCCGAGCGCGATGGTCGGTCGGTCGGGCAATTCGGGCGCCTGCGCTAGGTTCACCCCGATCCCGATCACCACGGCATCGCCCTCGCGCTCGAGCAGGATGCCCGAGAGCTTGGCGCCGTTCAGCAGCAGGTCGTTGGGCCACTTGATGCTCAGCGCGCGCGGGTCGGCGAGCAGAGGCAGCACCGTCTCGTAGACCGCCAACGCGACCGCCAGCGTCAGCGTATGCGCAGGTGGATCGCCCGCGCCGGGGCGAACCACGGTCGAGCCCATGAAGTTGCCCGTGCCGTCGCTCCACGGCCGCCCCTGCCGCCCGCGCCCGGCGACCTGGCGATCGGCGACGAGCCAATCGCCTTCGCCCACACGCTCGCCGCTGCGCAGTCGCGCGGCGAGGTCGGCATTGGTCGATCCGGTTTCGGCTACGGTCTGGATCAAGCGACGAACAGCAGCGCCTCTGCCGCGCGCTCGGCGAGATTGCCGAGCGGCACAGTCAGCAGGTAGCCGAGCGGCGAGACGATCACGGCACAAACGCCGAGGATCAGCCAGTGCGCCCAGTCGCTCTTGCCTTCGACCACGCCTGCGGCATCGTCGAAGTACATCACCTTGACGATCTTGATGTAGTAGAACGCCCCGATCACGCTCGCCGCGATGCCGATCGCCGCCAACACGATTAGGTCGGCCTGAACGGCGGCCTGGAACACCACAAACTTGCCCCAGAAGCCGAACAGCGGCGGGATGCCCGCGAGGCTGAACATCATCA
>CAMPGP010000045.1 GCA_946885545.1 uncultured Altererythrobacter sp. | reverse complement strand
AGCGTCAGCGCGGCGGCGGCGACGATGGCGTTGCGCCCGTCCTCCGGATTGCGGCCCGCGTGGGCGGACTTTCCGGTGATCGTGAGCGAATAGTTGCCGCTGCCGCCGCGCGCATGGGCGAGGGTGCCGTCGGGAAGGGCGGAGGGCTCGTAGGTGAGCGCGGCGTACTTGCCCTGCGCCAGCGCCTCGATCAGTGGGGCGGAGGCGAGCGAACCGGTCTCCTCGTCGGAATTGATCATCACGTCGTAGCCGAGCTTTTCGGCATATCCGCTCGCCTCGAATGCCCTGAGCGCGTGGAGGATCACCGCGAGGCCGCCCTTCATGTCGGCGAGGCCTGGGCCGTTGAGCGTGTCGTCGCCCGTCCAGCGCTGCTCCTGGAACGCGTGGTCGACGGGGAAGACGGTATCCATATGGCCGGTGAACAGCAGGCGGCGCTCCGCCTCGGTCCGTACTCGCAGGACCATGTGGCGGCCGAACTGCCGCTCGACTTCGCGCCCGCTGGCGTCGATCGCGGTGACGGGGGCCGGGTCGACCATTTCGATCGAGCCTGGCAACACGGAAAACGCCTCGGCCAGCGCGTCGGCCTGGCGCGCGAGACCTTCGAGATTGGCGGTGCCGGTGTTGATCGCGCTCCACGCTTGCACCTGCTCCAGCATGGCCTGCTGGTCGATGCCTTCGAGGACGGCGGAGCTGTGCGGATCAGGTTTCATTCGTAACGGGCTCTAGCCGTGCGCGCGCCGCTGTCCAACCCCGTTGCAATCGCCGCGCCGCTTGGCCATAGCACCCGTCGTCCTCCTCCCCGGGACGCTGCTGGAAATGCACGAGTTTTGGAGGACGAATGACCGATACTGTCGAACGCGCCGCACTGCAGGTCCACCCCGCGCTGGCCGAATTGCTCGAGCGCGAGGTGCTGCCGGTGCTCGGCCGCGATGCGAGCGCGTTCTGGCGCGGGTTCGCCGCGCTGCTCGCCGAGTTCGCACCGCGCAACCGGGCGCTGCTGGCGAAGCGCGAGGAACTACAGGCGAAGATCGACGCCTGGCACATCGAGCGGCGGGGGCAACCGCACGATGCCGGGGCTTACCGCGCGTTCCTCGAAACGATCGGCTACCTCGTGCCCGAGCCTGCGCCGTTCGCGATCGGGACCGAGGATGTCGATCCCGAGATCGCCTCCATGGCCGGGCCTCAGCTCGTGGTGCCGGTGCTCAACGCGCGCTTCCTGCTCAATGCCGCCAACGCGCGCTGGGGCAGCCTCTACGATGCGCTCTACGGCACCGACGCGCTCGACGCACCGCCTGCGAAGCCCGGCCGCTACGACCCGGAGCGCGGTGCGGCGGTGATCGCGAGGGCCAAGGCGTTTCTCGACGAGGCGGTGCCGCTGGCCGCAGGGAGCTGGACCGACATTACCGACTTGTCGGGCGACATTCCGCTCGCCGATCCGGCGCAATTCGTCGGGCGTACCGAGCGCGGGCCGCTGTTCGCGAACAATGGGCTGCACATCGAGATCGTCGTCGATCCGGGCCATCCGGTGGGCGAGGGTGATCCGGCGCATATCGCCGACGTCGTGCTCGAAGCCGCGCTGACCACGATCTGCGACTGCGAGGATTCGGTGGCCGCGGTCGACGGTGAGGACAAGACGCTCGCCTACCGAAACTGGCTGGGCGTGATCCGCGGCGATCTCAGTGAAACATTCGACAAGGGCGGCAGGCAACTCACCCGCAAGCTCACGGCCGACAAGCGCTACACCGCACCCGATGGCGACCAACGCACGTTGCCGGGCCGCAGCCTGCTGTTCGTCCGCAACGTCGGTCACCTGATGGCCAATCCCGCAATCCGGCTGCCCGATGGTTCCGAGGTGCCCGAGGGAATCATGGATGCAGTGTTCACTGCCGCGATCGGCGCGCTCGATGTCGGTGGGCACACCCAGTTCTGCAACAGCCGCGCCGGCTCGATCTACATCGTGAAACCGAAGATGCACGGGCCCGAGGAATGCGCCTTCACCGATGCACTGCTCGACGCGGTTGAGGACCTGATCGGGCTCGATCGGCACACGATCAAGGTCGGGGTGATGGACGAGGAGCGGCGCACGAGCGCCAATCTCGCCGCCTGCATTCATGCAGTGCGCAATCGGATCGTGTTCATCAACACCGGCTTCCTCGATCGCACGGGGGACGAGATCCACACCTCGATGCAGGCCGGGCCGATGGTGCGCAAGGGTGCGATGAAATCGGCCGCCTGGCTCGATGCGTACGAAAAGCGCAACGTCGCGATCGGGCTCGCCTGCGGGCTGTCGGGCAAGGCGCAGATCGGCAAGGGCATGTGGGCCGCGCCGGACCGAATGGCGGAGATGATGGAGGCCAAGATCGGTCACCTTCAGGCGGGCGCGAACACCGCCTGGGTGCCGAGCCCGGCCGCAGCCACGCTCCACGTGCTACACTACCACCGGCTCGACGTGTTCGCGCGGCAGAAGGAACTGGGCGAAGCGCCGGAGCTCGATGCGCTGCTGACGATCCCGCTGGCGGAGGGCACGAACTGGTCCGAAGCCGAAGTGCGAGAGGAGCTCGACAACAACGCTCAGGGCCTGCTCGGCTACGTCGTGCGCTGGATCGACGCGGGCGTGGGCTGTTCGAAGGTGCCGGACATCCACGACGTAGGCCTGATGGAAGACCGCGCGACGCTGCGCATCTCCAGCCAGCACCTGGCGAACTGGCTGCTCCACGGGGTGTGCACGACGGAGCAGGTGATGGATTCGCTGCGCCGCATGGCGGCCAAGGTCGACGCGCAGAACGCGGGCGACCCGGCCTACGTCCCGCTCACCGGCAACGAGGTCGGCCCGGCCTTCCGCGCGGCGATCGATCTGGTGTTTGAGGGGGTAACGCAGCCGAGCGGCTACACCGAGCCGCTGCTCCACCGGTGGCGGCGCAGGCGCAAGGACGCGGAAGCCCTGACAACGGCCTGAGGCGCGCTCGCGACCTTCAAAAGAAAGCCCCTCCCGTTGCGGGGAGGGGCCTGAGTTCACCCAACGATGGAGAGAGGGTGGAAATGACTATCGGCGGGCCATGCGAAGGCCCGTTTCGATCGCGCCTGGCAGCGGACGACCTGCGGCCCAGGCGATGCAGCCTTCGCCGCGCGCCTTGACGCTCGAGCACATCGATCGCGCATCTGCGCGGGCGAAGCCGCCCGCCGAGACGCGGTAATATGTCTTGCCGTTAACGCGCGCCTTGGTGATCACCATGCGATAGCGTTCGAGGTTGTCGTATTCCTTGGCATAGATACCCCAGGCGCGGCGCGCGCCCTCGTGGCTTGCGAAGGAGCCGAGCTGGATCAGGTGTCCGCCGTCCGCCTGCGGCGCCGCAGCGACGCGAACCGGGCGCTCGGTCTGCGTGGATGCGCGGCCACCCTGCACACCGCCCCGACGGGGCTCGCTGCGCACTTCCGAACGCACTGGAACGGGCTGAACGATTGGGTTGGAAATGAAGGCGATCGCTTTCTCGATGAACTGGGCCGACATCGACGCGAGCGATGCAGTTTCGGGCGCGGGCGTCGGCTCGACGAACGCGGCCTGCACCGGCGCCGGGGCCTGCGGGGCAGGCACGACCGTGGCGACCTGCGGTGCGGGCGCGATGGCCGCCACCTCGCCGGAAGGGGCGGCTTGCGCCAATTCGACCGGAGCCTCTTCGGCCGGAACCGGTTGGAGTGCGGACGCTTCCGCGGCGAGTTGCTCCAGGCCCGGATTGTTGGACAGGGCGAGCGCCACCGGCTGGCCCATGTCGCGCACGACCGGCGCATCGAGCAGCTTGGCGATCCGCGCGTGGAACATCTCGGGCTGGACCGAGCGCGCCCATTCGCCGATTCGCGCATCGAGCTGGTGCGCCGGTACGTCTTCCGCCGCCATGACCCGTGCCGCGCGCCAGTTGCCCTGGAGCGCGTAGGCATAGGCCAGGTTCTGGCGCACCTTGGCGGTGTTCTGGCCGCCGCGAAGCGCGTTTCCGAGAACCTCGACCCCGCGATCGGGCTGCCCGGCGAGCGCGAGCGCAAGCCCGAGGTCTGCCGGATCGAGAATGTCGCGCCAGTCGTCGAGGACGGCGGACGCCTTGGGGTAGTTGCCAACCGCCGTTTCGGCGAGCGCGTAGCTGAGGGCGGTGCGCGGCGAATTGTCACCGAGCGACATCGCATCCTGGAAACTGGTCGCAGCCGACTGGAATCGCCCGGCGTCCATATACGCCGCGCCGAGCATGGCACGATATTCGGCATTGCGCGGCTGCGCGAGAACCGCCGCTTCGGCATGAGCAACGGCTTCGCCACCCTGGCCGTGCTCGAGCGCGGCCTGCGCCTTGCTCGCGGAAACGTCGGCACGCGGGGCGGCCTGCGTGGTGCAGCCCGAAAGCGTCGCGGTCGCCAGCGCCGTGGTCAGCGCCAGCGCGACGAGCCGTCCGTTGTTCGCGTTGCGGATCATTGTCGGTCCCCCAGGATTCTCAGTGCCGCTTGACCTGCGCGGCGAGGCTGTCGAGTTCGGGCATGTCGCCCAGCAGTGCGTCGAGCGCTTCGGTGACGATCTGTTGCGCGCTGCGACCGCGCACGGTGCAGGCGAGCCGCAGCTTGAGATGGCGCTGGGCATCGAGCCGCAGCGTGAAGGCCGCCCGCTTGCCGCCGCCGCGCGCGACGCTGCGGGGTGCGCGCGGTTCGGCCGCGGGCTCGGGATCGGTCAGCCGCTCGGCGAGCGCCACCTGCTGCTTGCGCACCGGCGGCTCGGCCGGGCCGACGGCGTCGAGCTGATCGTTCGCCTCGTGGTCGATCTCGCGCGCTTGCGCGGCGGTCGCCGGATTGGCGGGAGAAGGGGTGAGCTGAAGCACCTCGGCGTCGCGTGCGGGCTCCTCGTCGGTGCCCATGTCGTTCCACCCGAGGTCTTCTACGCTCGCTGCGGCGGCATGGCCGGAGATCAGCGCCGATTGCGGGCGCATGGCGGGCTTCGCGCCGCCCTTGCGGGCGAGCAGCGTTGAGCTCAGCGAGGCGAAGTTGGCGTCGCTCATCGTCGCGGTCCCGCCGGGCTTACTGCGCGACCCGGCGGCCGAAGCCGCCAGCGGGGCGATGCGCCCCCGAAACCGGCGAGATCGCGTTCGGTGCGGAGAACACGGTGCGGCGGAAATTCTTTTCCAGGCGATCGGCGACGTAGTTCCACAGCGCGGTCACTTCGGCGGCGCTACGGCTGTCGGGATCGACTTCCATGACCGTGCGACCGTCGATCATCGAGGCGGCGTAGTCGGTGCGGTGATGAAGTGTGATCGGCGCCACGGTGCCGTGCTGGCTCAGCGCGACCGCGGCTTCGGAGGTGATCTTGGCCTTTGGGGTCGCCGCGTTGACGACGAAGACCAGCGGTTTGCCGGCGCGTTCGCAGAGGTCCACGGTCGCGCCGACGGCACGCAGGTCGTGCGGGCTGGGGCGTGTGGGAACCACGATCAGTTCGGCCACGCCGATGACCGACTGGATCGCCATGGTGATGGCCGGGGGCGTGTCGATCACCGCCAGTTTGAAGCCTTGCTGGCGCAGAATCAGGAGATCGCTCGCGAGCCGGGCGACGGTGGTTTGCGCGAACGCCGGGTATTCCGCCTCGCGCTCGTTCCACCAGTCGGCGAGCGAGCCTTGCGGGTCGATGTCGATCAGCACAACAGGCCCGGCACCGGCGCGTTGCGCCTGTACCGCGAGATGGCCCGACAACGTCGTCTTGCCCGATCCGCCCTTCTGCGAAGCCAATGCCAGTACTCGCACAGGCTGGTCCCCCTATTCGTGTCACCTCCCGCCGAAGCGGTCCGAGAGACGGGATCGCAGGATACCCCTAATTTTGGGTTAACGTCCTTTCGGCTTCACCGAAGCGACAAGCCCGGAAAGTTAGAAACTCTTTGCTAACGCACTGTTCACTATGTCACTCTGGCAAATGGTGGGATTCTGATGGGGCGAGTGTTCGAAATGAAGATCGCGCAAGCAATGCTGTTCGCTGTGGCAGGCGCCGGGCTGGCGCTGCCGGGCGCGGCGCTGGCCGACGTCAAGGCCGGGGTCCATGCCTGGAGCCGGGGCGACTATGCCGCCGCGGTAAGCGAATGGCGCGACCCGGCCGAGCGCGGCGACGCCGATGCGCAGTTCAACATGGCGCAGGCCTATCGGCTCGGCCGCGGGGTGGAGCGCGATCAGGACCAGGCGGAGCTGTTTTATGCCCGCGCGGCGGCTCAGGGTCATATCAAGGCGGCCGACAACTACGGATTGATGCTGTTTCAGGCCGGGCGCCGGGACGAGGCCTTGCCCTATGTCCTCTCGGCTGCCGAGCGCGGCGATCCGCGCGCGCAATACCTGCTCGGCATCGCACACTTCAACGGCGACCTGGTCGAGAAGGACTGGGTCCGAGCCTATGCTCTGGTGACCCTGGCCAACTCGGCGGGCTTGCCGCAGGCGGGGCCCGCCATGGTGCAGATGGACGGGTACATTCCCCTGGAACAGCGCGAGGCGGCCCAGGCGCTCGCGCAGGACATGAAGCGCGACAGCGACGCGACGCGGACCCAGCAGCACGCCGCGGCGGACCTCGCCATGGGTGGCGGCGCCAGCACCGTCGCGAACGCGCCGATCTACACCGCTCCTGCGCCGGTCGTGGCGGCTCCGGCTATGCCTGCACCGCGTCCCGGACCGACGGCGATCGCGCGTGCCGAAGCATTGCCGTCGGTTGTGGCGGCGCAGGCCGCGATCGAGGAGGCGAGCCGGGTCACGGGGACGCAGAGCCCCGCCGAGGCGGGGGCGGACTACGCCCGTCCACCCTCCGCCCCGGCGTCGAGCGTTCCGCCGGTCGCGGCGGTAGAACCTACCCCGGCCCCCACCCCGGCTCCCATGGCGTCGTCCACACCGGCCGCGAGTTCCGACGGCCCCTGGCGCGTGCAGCTGGGGGCGTTCGCGGTCCGCGGCAACGCCGACCGGCTTTGGGGCGAGCTGTCTGGCGCCGCCGCGCTGGCCGGCAAGGACAGGTATCTCGTGCCGGCAGGCAGGCTGACAAAGCTTCAGGCGGGGGGCTTCGGCAGCCGCGCCGCGGCGCAGGCGGCGTGCGATGCGCTGGCGAAGACCGGTAAGGCCTGCCTCGTCACCCGATAGCGTCCATCGTCCGGCCGATTTGCGGGTTCCCCGCCTCGCCTGCCCTGCTATGCGCACACCCGGCAGGCAGTAGAGGACAGGGTCGTGAACGAAGGCGAGGCGACGTCCGAGGCCGGATTCGAACCGCCCGCAAATCCGATCCCGAGTGCGGTTTCGCCCGCCCGAGGCGAGGAACGCATCGTCAGCCTCGATTTCATCCGCGGCATCGCCGTGATGGGCATCCTGCTCGCCAATATCGTCGCCTTCGGCCAGCCGTTCACCGCCTACATGTATCCCGATGCCTTCGCCGTGCCGCACGGCGAAACCGCGGACTGGATGTGGGTCGCGCAGTTCGTGCTCGTCGACGGGAAGATGCGCGGGCTTTTCACCCTGCTCTTCGGTGCGGGACTGGTCCTGTTCATGGATCGCGCCTGGGCGGCGGGGGCGACGCGCTGGCTGCAGGTGCGGCGCCTGTTATGGCTTGGCCTGTTCGGGCTCGCTCACTTCTACCTCCTGTGGCGCGGCGACATCCTGTTCCTCTATGCCGTTACCGGCCTCGTCGCGGTGTTGTGCCTTCGCTGGTCGGCGAAAGCGCAACTCACCGTCGGCCTGCTCGGCTATTTCGCGGGGGCGATCTTCTTCGTCGGCGCGATGGTGTTCCCCTATTTCGTGGTCGATACCGACCTCGGCGAGCAGGTCGCGTTCGCCGAATCGCGCACGGCAATGGTCGCGGCGCAACGCGACGATCTTGCCGACGGCGAACGCGAAATCGAAATCATCGGGCAGGGCACCTATGGCGACTTCGTGCGGCACAATGTCGCTGAGCATGGTACCCAGCCCTTCGCGTCCCTGTTTCTTCTGGGGTTCGAGGCCCTGCCGCTGATGCTGATCGGCATGGCGCTGTATCGCATGGGGCTGCTCGGAGGCGAGGGCGACCGGGCGAGGATCGCGCGATGGGGGTGGATCGGCGTCGCGATCGGGACCGCCATCACGATACCGATCGCCCTGTGGGCGCATGGTGCGGGGCTGACTTATTACAGCACCCTTGCAGCCTTCGCGGGGTTTTCGACCTTGCCCCGCCTCCCGGTGGTGATCGGGCTGGCCTTGCTCCTCGCACTGGTCGGCGGCCGCGCGAGGGGATGGCTGGCTGAGCGCGTCCGCGCTGCGGGGCGCGCGGCCTTCACCAACTACCTCGGGACATCGGTGGTCATGGTGCTCGTCTTCCACGGCTGGGCGGGCGGGCTCCACGGCCAGTTGGGGCGCGGAGAACTCTATCTCGTCGTCCTCGCTACCTGGGCCGTGATCCTCGTCTGGTCGAAGCCCTGGCTCGCCCGCTTCAACTACGGCCCGCTTGAATGGGTCTGGCGCTGCCTCACGTACGGCAGACTGTTTCCGCTTCGGCGCTGACAGGGGTTGCTATTGCGAAGAGTTCGCATAAATTGGCGAATGCGAATCACTCGCAGGAGCCACGATGTACATCTGTGTCTGCAACGCCATCCGGGATTGCGAGCTGCGCCGTGCGGCGCGTCTGTGCCCGGGCGATGCGGAAGCGGTCTACGCGGCGCTCGGCAAGCGGCCCAATTGCGGCCAGTGTCTCGACGACGCCGAGGACATCCTTTTCGAAGAGCGCGAGATGGCGCTGATGCCGGCGCGCGCGGCCTGAATCCAAGCTAACGCAAATCGCTCGCAAATGGCGGAATTCTGCCATTTTTCGGGTGCTCCACGCTTGCCAGCAGCCGTTGCCGCGCGCATAGTCCCGGGCGCGATCCGGCCATCATCGACCCATGGAGACGCCCCGTGAAAGGCGACGAAAAAGTCATCGAGTTCCTCAACAAGGCGCTCACCAACGAACTCACCGCGATCAATCAGTACTGGCTGCACTACCGCGTGCTGCAGGACTGGGGCCTCACCAAGCTCGCCGAATACGAGCGGCACGAATCGATCGACGAGATGAAGCACGCGGACGTGCTCGCCGAGCGGATCCTGTTCCTGAAGGGGCTCCCGAACTTCCAGGCGATCCACAAGCTCAAGGTCGGCGAGACGGTCGAAGAAATCCTCAAGGCCGACCTCGCGATGGAGAATGAGGCGATCCCGCTCCTGCGCGACGCCATCGCACATTGCGAGACCGTGCGTGATTACGTCAGCCGGGAAGTGTTCGAACGCATCCTCGAAAGCGAGGAAGAGCATGTCGACTTCCTCGAAACCCAGTTCGACATGATCGAGCGCATGGGCCTGCAGAACTACGTCCAGCTGCAGAGCAAGCCGGCGGGCGAAGTCGAATGACGCCCCGCCGCTAGGGCCAGGGCCATTTCCTGCTCGCGACGGGCCCGCGCGCGGCGAGCCGGGTTTCGAGGAGGAAGAAGCCGAGGCCGGTGATCAGCAGGACCATCGTCAGGATCCAGGCAATGGCGGTCAGCGTGCCGATCTGCGGCTCGATGTAGGCGCTGATGAACAGCAGTCCGATCACCACGCTGATCACCGCGGCCGAGGCGGTGCTGAACACCACCGCCTTCTGCGCGTGGCGGCGGCGCTGCTCGAGCCAGGGAAGCTCGCGCAGCTCGTGATCGCCGGCTTTCTCGTCCTCGATCCGCCGCTGGATGCGCTCGATCCGCTCGGCGATCCAGATCATCCGGGTCATCATCACGTTCATGATCGCGCCGATACCGCCGAGCAGAAACGCGGGCGCGAGCGAAAGCTGCACCATCTGCTGTACGCGGGGAGTGCTGGCGGTCCGTTCCAGCAGGTCGGTCGCGAGGTTCCCGGTAACGGCAAGCAAATCGATCATCAGTCGCTCTTGAAGGGGTTCTTCGGGCTCTTGAGGACCACCCGCACCGGTACGGCCTGGAACCCCAGTTCGCGGCGGATGCCGTTGACGAGATAGCGCTCGTAGCTCTTGGGCAGCATGTCGAGCCGCGTGCCGAACACCACGAAACGGGGCGGACGGACGCTCGACTGGGTGATGTAGCGCAACTTGATCCGCTTCCCCTTGGGCGCGGGCGGTGGATTGGCTTCCAGCGCATCGTCGAACCAGCGGTTGAGTGCCGCGGTGGGGACGCGCTTGGACCAGGTGTCGCGCAGTTCGAACGCCGCGCCGAGCATCGTGTCGAGGCCCTTGCCGGTACGGGCGCTGACCGCGAGCAGCGGCAGGCCGCGTACCTGCGCCAGCCCTTCGTCGAGCGCGGCGCGGATGCCGTTGAAAAGAGAGCTGGCGTTCTCCGCCACATCCCACTTGTTGATCGCGATCATCAGCGCGCGGCCTTCCTGCAGGACCATGTCGGCGATCTTGAGGTCCTGATGCTCGAGCCCCTTGGTGGCGTCGAGCAGCAGCACCACGACTTCGGCGAAATCGACCGCGCGGCGCGCGTCGGCGACGCTGAGGCGCTCCAGCTTCTCGACCACCTTGGCACGCTTGCGCATGCCGGCGGTGTCGATCAGCCTGATCTCGCGCTCCTCGCCGTTAGCGGGATCGGTCCAGCACCAGTCGACCGCGATCGAATCGCGCGTGATCCCCGCTTCGGGCCCGGTCAGCAGGCGATCCTCGCCCAGCAGGCGGTTGATCAGCGTGGACTTGCCCGCGTTGGGGCGCCCGACGATGGCCAGCTTGAGCGGGCCGAGCACCAGATCGTCCGGCTCGGCCGGTTCGCCCGCGCGCGCCGAGGCCTCGCGCTCGGCCTCGCCTTCACCGATGATCGGCCACAGGGCGCCGAACAGGTCGGCGACGCCTTCGCCGTGTTCAGCCGAGAGCGGCACCGGCTCGCCAAAGCCGAGCGACCAGGCTTCGATCACGCCCGATTCGCCGGCCTTCCCCTCGGCCTTGTTCGCCACGGGGATGACGGGAATGGTCTGGCTGCGCAGCCAGCGCGCGATTTCCTCATCGAGCGGGGTGAGGCCGGCGCGCGCGTCGATCACGAACAGCGCCGCGTCGGCGC
>CAMPGP010000044.1 GCA_946885545.1 uncultured Altererythrobacter sp. | reverse complement strand
CGCACCGCCTCGGCATCGAGCGAGGCACGCTGGCGACCTATCTCTCGCAAGCCGAGGGCGGTCTCAAGGGCGTGGTCAAGGCGGAACGCCAGATGCGGCGCGAGGAAAGCGGCCGTGAAACCGCCGAGACCCCGCGCGACATGCTGGCCCGCAAGCTGCGCGCGATCGCGCCGCTCGGCTTCGAGGACCTCGATCCGCAAGGCGAGGAGTTCGGCGTGGTGGTCATCCGCCGGCTCGAATCGGGCCAAGTGGTCGTTCTCGGCGAAGTTTCCGACGATGCCGCACTGGTGGAGCGCGCCGCGCGTCGGCTCGTCGGCTGATCGCCAGCGGCGCGGGGTATCCCCGCAGCGCCAAGCCCGCTAGCGTGCGGCCGATGGAGCTTTTCACCGGCCACCCCATCCGCATCCAGCCCTATTTCGGACATCGCAGTCGCGACCGCCTGATAATCGCGGCGCGCGCGCTGCGCTCTGGCAAGCCGGGCTTCGAGAATGGCGGTCGCCTTCAGGCAATGCGCACGATGTTGGCGCAGTTCGCCTCACGCGAGGAGGCCGGGCTCGAGGTGACGCTCGAACTCGTGTCGCCCGGTGGGCGCCGCACGCGCCATCGCGCGGTCACCGATCGCGAGGGCTTCGTCCGCTTCGAGATCGAACTCGACCACGAAGACTGGGCGCTGCCTGCCGATCCGGCGTGGGAAACCGTCTCCCTGCACTGGTTCAACCGCGACGGGCCGCAGTGCGTCGACGGGCATGTGCTCGTTCCCGGCAGCAACACCACCCTCGCGGTGATTTCCGATATCGACGATACGATCGTGGAAACCGGCATATCCGGCGGCTTTCGGCAGATCGCGCGCAACTGGCGCCGCGTTCTCGCCGAGCTGCCCGACGAACGCATCGCGGTACCGGGCGTCGATGCATTCTACGGCGCGCTCGGCGGCGGTGCGGTGCTTCCGGGCAAGGGCGGCCCGGGCAATGCGGTGCCCGCCAACCATCGGCCGTTCTTCTATGTTTCCTCGAGCCCGTGGAACCTTTTTTCCTACCTCGTCGCCTTCATCCGCAGCCGCAAGCTGCCGCTCGGCCCGCTGCTGCTGCGCGACTGGGGCTTCGATCGCGCGACTCTCGGCCATGCGAGCCACGGCGAACACAAGCGCGCCGCGATCGACACGCTGCTCGGGCTCTATCCGGAGATTCGCTTCGCGCTCATCGGCGACGACACGCAGGGCGATCTGCCCGCCTACGCCGACGCCGTGACCAGGAACCTGGGCCAGGTGGCCGCGGTCTTCATCCGCACCGCCACCAACCAGCCGCTCTCGCCCGAGGAACTCGCCGGAAAGGCCGCAATCGAGGCTGCGGGCGTTCCCCTGTGGCTGGGCGAGGACTACGACACGGGGCAGGAATTCCTTCGCGTCGCAGGCTTGCGCGCGCACGGCGACGCAGCGAAGATCGTCGAAACGGTCGAGACGGCGCACGAGCCCGCCTGACCGCAACCGACGGGGGACTGCATGGCGCGCGCACGACGGAGACCGGGAATCGTGGGTTGGACGCTGATCGCAGGGGCGATGATTGCGCTCGCGCTCGCTGCGACCTGGATTTGGGCGACGAACACCGACGCGGTGGGGCTGCTCGACCGTATAGACCGAACGTTCACCTCCGGCGATGCCGAGCTGGTCGAGGGCCCGGTTGCGTACGGCACGCATCCGCAGCAACGCCTGCTCGCTTTTCGCCCCGCCGAATCCGGTGCGGGCGAGGTGCTGCCCATTCTGGTGTTCTTCCACGGCGGCGGCTGGCATTCGGGGCGGCCGGAGGATTACGCCTTCGTCGCGCGCAACCTCGCGCCCGATGGCTTCGTGGTCGTCAACGCCGGCTACCGACTCAACGAAGACGGGCGCTTCCCGGCCATGCTGGAAGACAGCGCCGCCGCGGTGCGCTGGGTCCACGATAACGCGAACGCGCTAGGCGGCGATCCCGAACGGATCTACCTGATGGGGCATTCGGCGGGGGCGTACAACGCGGTCATGCTCGCGCTCGATCCGCGCTGGCTCGCGGCGGAGGGGGTGCCAGCAGGTGCGCTGAAGGGCGCGATCGGGCTCGCGGGGCCGTACGACTTCTTCCCCTTCGACAAGGAGTCCAGTCGCAACGCCTTCGGCCACGTCACGGCGCCCGAGACGACCCAGCCGGTCGCCTTCGCACGCGCCGACGGGCCCCCGCTGCTGCTCGCCCACGGCGACGCCGACACGGTCGTCCGGCCGCGCAATTCGATCGTGCTGGCAAAAGTACTCACCAAAGCCGGTAGGGCGACCGATCCCGCGATCTTCGCCGGGATGGACCACAAGCGCATCCTTATGGAGCTCGCCCGCCCGTTCGATCGCGATCCGCGGATCAAGCGCGCGGTGGCCGGTTTCCTTGCCGAGCGCGAGGCCGAGGTCACCGCAGCCGTGCGATCTTCATTGGCGGTTCAGCCCCCGAACCGCTAGCTAGGGCTGCATGCACGTCTTCGCCCGATTCCTCGCGCTGCTGGCGGCGCTTTCGCTCGTGGCGCAGCCGGTCGCCGCGCAGTCAATCCTGCGCGACGCCGAGACCGAGGCCCTGCTCGACGACATGGCGCGACCGCTGGTCGATGCCGCCGGGCTGCAGCCGGGCAACGTCGAGATCGTGCTGATCAACGATCCCTCGATCAACGCATTCGTCGCGGGCGGGCAAGCCGTCTATATCCACACCGGCCTGATCGACGCCGCCGATACGGCCAACGAGGTCCAGGGGGTCATCGCGCACGAGCTGGGCCACATCACCGGCGGGCACGTTATCCGCCATTCCGAAGGTGCGGGCGCGGCGACGAGCATCTCGCTGCTGTCGCTCCTGCTCGGCGTGGGTGCGGCGCTCGCGGGCGCGGGCGATGCCGCAATGGGGATGATCATGGCCGGCCAGCAGGCGGCGATGGGCAAATATCTTGCCTTCAGCCGGGTGCAGGAATCCTCGGCCGACGCGGCGGGCGTCGAATATCTGTCCAAGGCGGGCATCTCTGGTCGCGGCTCGCTGGCGTTCTTCGGCAAGCTGCAGAACCAGGAATTCCGCTACGGCTACAGCCAGGACGACGAGGTCGCCTTCGGTCGCACGCACCCGCTTTCGGGCGACCGTATCGCGCGCCTGCGAGAGGACTATCAGCGCGATCCGGCTTGGGACGCGCCCGGCGACCCGGCGATCCAGGCGCGCTTCGAACGGATCAAGGCCAAGCTGTTCGGCTATCAGGAGACGCCCGAACGCACGCTCCAGGCCTTTCCCGAGACGATGACCGGCATTCCCGCGCGCTATGCGCGCGCCTACGCCTGGCACAAGGACGCGCAGATCGACAAGGCGCTGGCCGAAGCCGAGGCGTTGCTGGCCCAGGCACCCGACGACCCCTATTTCCTCGAACTCAAGGGCCAGGTGCTGCTCGAATCGGGCAAGCCCGACGAAGCGCTCGAACCGTTGCGCCGCGCGACCGATCTCACCCGCAACCAGCCTCTGATCGCCTCGATGTTCGGCCACGCGCTGATCGCGACCGAGGACAAGGCGCACTACGACGAGGCGGAGCGCGTCCTGCGCGCCGCGGTCGGGCGCGACCGGCTCAATCCCTTCGCCTGGTACCAGCTCGGCATGGTCTACGCCGCGCAGGGCGACATGCCCCGCGCGCGCCTCGCCAGCGCCGAACAGCAGGTCATGAACCGCCAGTACGCGATGGCGATCCGCAGCGCGCAGGCTGCCGAGGCCGGGCTGCCGCACGGCACGCCCGACTGGATCCGGTCGCAGGATATCGCGATGGAGGCGCGCGCCGCGCTTGAACGCGAGCGGGAGCGGAGGTAGCGCCCGCACCCGCATGACCAGGCGCAGCTATCTCATCGTCGCGGCCCTCGCGCTCGCATTCGGCTTCGCCGGTGCGGCGCTGTGGTCGCTCAGCGGGCTCGGCCACGACCGCACCCGCGACTACCTGCTCGATCACCCTGAACTGCTCGCCGAAATGGCCGAGCGCTACGAGGACAAGCTCGCGGGCGAACGCGTCGCGGCCGTCGCGCAGGACGTCGTCGCGCCGTTCCCCGGCGCGGTGCTCGGCAATCCCGAAGGCACCGTCACGCTGGTCGAATTCACCGACTACGGCTGCACCTATTGCCGCATGAGCAAGCCCGACGTCGCGCGGCTCGTCGCCGAGAATCCCGACTTGCGCGTGGTGATCCGAGAATGGCCGATCTTCCGTGGCAGCGACGCTGCGGCGCGCATGGCACTTGCCGCGGCGAAACAAGGCAAGTTCGCGGCGTTCCACGATGCAATGTTCGAGCTGGGCCCGCCCGATTCGACGACTATCGAGCAGGCTGCGCGCGCCGCCGGGCTCGACCTTTCCGAAGCGCGCGACTTCGCCGCGAGCGACGAAGCCTCGCGCGAAGTGGCGAAGAACATGGAGCTGGCCGAACGGTTGGGCTTCAACGGCACGCCGAGCTGGGTCGTGGGCGATACCGCGTTTGCGGGCGCGGTCGGCTACGATGCGCTGCAGGAAGCGATCGCCGCAGCGCGCGGATCGTGACCCGCACCGCCGCAGCGCTGGCCCTGCTGCTCGCGATCGCGGCGCCCGCCAACGCCGAAACCTCCCCGCCCGACACCGATGGTGCCGCCGCACGCGAATCGCTCGCTGCGCTCCAGCGTGACGATGCCCGACTGCTCGCCATCGGCTGGCGGCTGACGACCGGCAACGCGGCCTATTGCGAGGGCACGCGGCCCGCGATCGGTCTGCTGCTGCAGGACATGGCGGGCTACGCTGATCCGGCGACGATGCGCGCGGTGGCGGGAATTGCCGGCGATTTCGCGGTCCAGGCAGTCGCGCCCGATTCGCCTGCCGCCTACGCCGGCCTGCGCCCGAACGGCGAGGTCGAGTCCATCGACGGTACGGCCCTTGCCGGGCTACCCGCCGGCGAAGCCCCGGACTGGCGTCGATTGGTGCAGGTGCATGCCATGATCGAGCGCTCGCTGGCGGAGGACGGGAACGTCGCTGTCGAGGGGCCAACAGGTTCGATCAAGCTCGCTGGCACTCCCGCCTGCCCCGGCCGCTTCGAGGTGACCGAAGGCGACCGCGCCGTCGCCGACGGTACGCGGGTGGTGATCGGGCGCGATTTCGCAGGGTTCGACCGGCCCGACGACGAGCTCGCGGCAGCGGTCGCGCACGAGCTTGCACACAACCTCCTCGCCCATCGCGCTTGGCTCGATCCCCGCGGGCGCAAACGGCGGGACATCCGCGTGACCGAGCAGGAGGCCGACCGGCTCTCGCCCTGGCTGCTCGCCAACGCGGGCTATCCGCCCGATGCGGCGCTGCGCTTCATGCGTGCTTGGGGGCCGCGCCACGGCGGCGGGCTGCTGCGCAAGCGCACCCACGCCGGGTGGGACGAGCGCGCGGAGACGATCGCCGCCGAGATCGCCCGGGTCGAGGCCGCGCGCGGAGACGACGGCAGCGCCGACTGGTCGCGGCATTTCGTGCGCGAAATAGCGCCCTGACCGCCTATTCGGCGGCCTCGGCCTGTTCCTCGAGCTTGTAGAGGCTCGCCAGCGGTCGCTCCATCACCCGGCGCACCATCGGCTCGAAGAATTCGAGCGGCTCGCTCTCGTAATCGGGATCGAACGCGGCCTGGTCGTACTTCTCGCAGAATTCCGCACAGGCCTCGAAGTGCGGATGGCCGCGGAACGCCTCTCGCGCTTCACGGTCCATCCCGAGGTGGTGAAAGTAGTAATAGCCCTGGAAATGCCCGTGGTGCTGGCAGATCCAGTGCAGTTCCTCGCTCACGAAGGGCTTGAGGATCGACGCCCCGACCTCTGGATGGTTGTAGCTGCCAAGCGTGTCGCCGATGTCGTGGAGCAGTGCCATGACCACGTATTGCTCGTCGCGCCCGTCGCGATGCGCGCGGGTCGCGGTCTGCAGCGAATGTTCTAGTCGGCACACGGGAAATCCGCCGAAATCGCCGTCGAGCAGCTTGAGATGGTCGAGCACCCGGTCGGGCAGCCCCTTGGCGAATTCGCGGTACTCGCCGCCGATGATCGCCCAATCCTCGGCCGTGCCCTGCTTCATCTCGCGAAATTTCGCGCGTTCGGCGGC
Source organism: uncultured Altererythrobacter sp. (assembly GCA_946885545.1). The sequence goes on along the minus strand of CAMPGP010000044.1, from coordinate 5,084 downwards.
CCCGTGGAGCGTCTGTTCGGTCACGTCCATTTGCATCTCTCCTTGCAACCGAAATCTAGCCGCAAACGCGCTGCAGGCCAAAACAATCTGACTCGGCACCGGCAAATGGTCTAAGCGTTGCCCATGGCGATGCTGCCCTTCAAACCCACTCCGTTCTTCTCCGACAAGAACCGGGCCTTCTGGCTTCTACAGATCGCAGGCTGGGGCGGCGCGATGCTGCTTCGCACGATGTCCGCGCTCGCAGGCGGCCAGGATCTGTCGTTCCTCGTCCTCATCGCGATCGCGAGCATCACCGGGTTCTCGCTCAGCCTGCTGCTCTCGGTGATCTACCGCAAGGCGATCGACCGCCGCGCCGTGTTCGCGTGGAGCATTTCGGTGTCCGCGCTCGCGACCGCGGTAATCCTCCACGCGCTGATCGACAGCTGGGTCCTCTCGCTCTACCGCTCGGAGCGGGATGCAGGCTTCTTCTCGTTCTTCCTCAGCTACCTCTATCTCGACTTCATGCTGCTCGGCGCGTGGTCGGCGCTCTATTACGCGATCAACTACTTCCTCCAGGTCGAGGAACAGGCCGACAGGCTGGAACGGCTTGAGGCGCAGGCGACCAGCGCCCAGCTCGCCATGCTGCGCTACCAGCTCAATCCGCACTTCCTGTTCAACACACTGAACTCGATCAGCACGCTGGTCCTGCTCAAGCAGACCGAACCCGCCAACGCGATGCTCACGCGGCTGTCTTCGTTCCTGCGCCACACGCTGATCAGCCAGCCGGGCGGCAAGGTAACGCTGGCGCAGGAGGTGGAGACGCTGCAGCTCTACCTCGGGATCGAGCTCATGCGGTTCGAGGATCGGCTGCGGACCGACTTCCACATCGAACCTGCCGCGGCGCGGGCGAGCCTGCCTTCGATGCTGCTTCAGCCGCTGGTCGAGAACGCGATCAAGTACGCGGTTTCGCCGCAGGAAGAAGGCGCGCGGATCAGCGTTTCGGCTCGACTCGTCGGAAACCGTCTGCGCGTCACCGTTTCCGACACCGGGCCGGGCTTGCAACAGCCCCGGACGCGCCCCAGCCTGCCCTTCGCAATCACCGGCGACGGGCACTCGGTTTCGACTGGGGTCGGCCTCGCCAATATCAGGAACCGGCTTGCCCAGGCCTATGGCGACGACCACCTGTTCGAAATCCGCACGCCCCCCGAGGGCGGCTTCACCGTGATCATCGAGATTCCGCACGAGCCCGCCGAGACGGAGGAACCCGCCGCGCCGCCGCCGCGTATCACCGACAATTCCGCAACCCCCAATCCTGCCGCGCAGACCGACAAGCGGCCAATCGGAACCGAAACATGACCATCCGCACCATCATCGTCGACGACGAGAAGCTCGCCATCCAGGGCCTTCAGCTGCGCCTCGAGCCGTTCGAGGACGTTGAAGTGATCGACACTTGCGCCAACGGGCGCGAGGCGATCCGCAAGATCAAGACCGAGAAGCCCGACCTGGTGTTCCTCGACATCCAGATGCCCGGTTTCGATGGCTTCTCGGTGGTCAAGGGCGTGATGGAGATCGAGCCGCCGCTGTTCGTTTTCGTCACCGCCTACCAGGAGCACGCGATCCGCGCATTCGAGGCCAACGCGGTCAACTACCTGATGAAGCCGGTCGACCCGGACAAGCTCGCCGACACGATCGAGCGCGTACGCCAGCGCTTGGCCGAGAAGCGCTCGGCCGAGGATGCGGAAAAGCTCCTCACCGTGCTCAGCGAAGTCGCCCCCGACGCGGCGGAGGAGTTTACCGACGGTGAAAGCGAAAGCACCGACCGCTTCGAGAAGCTGATCAACATCAAGGACCGCGGGCAAATCTTTCGCGTCGAGGTCGGCTCGATCGAGCACATCGAGGCCGCGGGCGACTACATGTGCATTTATACAGGCGACAATTCGCTGATCCTGCGCGAGACGATGAAGGACCTCGAGCGGCGCCTCGACCCGCGCAAGTTCCAGCGCGTCCACCGCTCGACCATCGTGAATCTCGACCAGGTCCGCCAGGTCCGCCCGCACACCAACGGCGAATGCTTCCTGGTGCTGGACAGCGGCGCGGAAGTGAAGGTGAGCCGATCGTATCGCGACGTGGTCGCGCGGTTCGTGCATTGATTTGGGTTACGCAGGCGCATCCGCGCCTGCGTCCTCGGGTGTTTTTATTTTAGCCTCAAGCGCCGGCGGCCGCATCCGCGGCCTTGGCTATCTTCCGTCGCTTCGCTCCTCCGGGCGCGCGGTCGCCCCTTAGCGTAGCGAAGGGAGCAGGGCCGAGGACGGCCGCCCGGATGGGTGGGCGCCAAACAAATACTTCCCACCTCGACTTCATCCCGCCCCAAGCGATAGAGAAATCTCCATGACCACCTTCACCCTACCCGGCTTCGATCTCGACCGCTTCGTGCGCGACACGCTTGCCGAGGATCTCGGCGAGGGCCTGCCTGGTGGCGGGTGGGACGTGACCAGCGAGAGCGTAATCCCCGCCGATGCGCGCTTCGCCGGGGCGATGGACAGTCGCGATCCGATCGTCTTGGCGGGGCTGCCGATCGCCGCCGCGTTCTTCCGCGCGCTCGACCCGGCGATGGAGATCGCAATTCTCGCCGAAGAAGGTGCCCAGGTGCCCGCGGGGACCGACGTCATGCGCCTGTCCGGCAATGCCCGTGCCATGCTCACCGCCGAGCGCAGCGCGCTCAACACCGTCCAGCATCTCTCGGGCATCGCCACGATGACCCGGCAATACGTGCGCGCTATGGACAACCCCGCCTGCACGCTGCTCGATACGCGCAAGACGATCCCCGGCCTGCGAATGCTCGAAAAATACGCCACCCGCATGGGCGGCGCTTCAAACCATCGCATGGGCCTGTGGGACGCGGCGATGATCAAGGACAACCACGTGCTCGTCGCGGGGAGCGTGGGAGAAGCCGTCCGGCGCGCGGTCGCCGCCGGGATCGCGGAGATCATCTGCGAGGTCGACCGGATCGAGCAGATCGAGCCCGCCCTCGCTGCCGGAGCCACGCGGCTGCTGCTCGACAACATGGCGCCGCCCACATTGCGCGAGGCGGTGGCGCTCGTCGCGGGTCGCGTCCCGACCGAAGCGAGCGGCGGGATCACGTTGGAAACCATCGCCGCCAAGGCCGCCACCGGGGTCGATTTCGTCTCGGTCGGCCGCCTCACTCAAAGCGCGCCCGCTGCCGATCTCGGTCTCGACTTTACGCCGCTCTGACAATGCTGCATCCTCGCCCTTCCATCCAGGAGGGGAAACGACGATGCGACCTGATTCCATTCGAAAATTCGACATGCTGTGGCTCGGCGCGCTGGCGCTGGGGGTGGTGCAGTTCGTGCTCAGCTACGGCGCGCTGAAGACGGAGATCGAAACCCAGATGGCCGATACCGGCATGAGCGCGGGTGCAGGCGATGCCGCACTGATCGGCGGGTTCGTTTTCGGGATGGTCATCAGCCTGGCGTTGTGGTTCCTCGTCTCGCGCCTGCGGCTCGAATTCGTGAAGTGGATTCTGATCCTGCTGTTCGCCTGGGGACTGATCAACCTGCCTGCGGCCTTCGCTGCCGGGTTCGCGCTGATGGGCGTGCTCTCGATCGTCGCCGTGGTCATGCAGGCGGCAGCGCTCTATTTCCTCTTCCGGCCCGACGCAAAGGCGTGGTTCGCCGCCAAGGGAGCGCCGACCGATCCCGAATAAGCGCCAGGCCAGCGCCGCGCTCGCGGCGCTGGCCTGCCTTGCCGCGCCCGCCGCGGCGCAATCTTATCAGTGCCGCCTGCCGTCTTCGGTCACGTTGCCCCAAGTGGCACGCGACGGACCTGTGCGGCAGATCCCGGTCGCGGGTTATACGCTCGCGCTCTCATGGTCGCCCGAGTTCTGCAAGGGGCGCGAAGGGCGGGCGAGCCAGCGCCTTCAGTGTTCGGGCGAGAGCGGCCGCTTCGGCTTCGTCGTCCACGGTCTCTGGCCCGAGGGGCGCGGCACCTGGCCGCAGTGGTGCCCGACGCAGCGCCGCGTGTCCCCGGCCGAGGCGCGGCGAAACCTGTGCCTTTCGCCCGGCGCGGCGCTGATCGCGCGGCAATGGGCCAAACACGGTAGCTGCATGGTGAAGAAACCCGAGACCTACCTCAGGGTCACCCGCGCCCTGTGGAACAGCCTGCGCTTCCCCGACATGGACCGTCTGTCGCGCGAGGAAGGGCTGACCGCGGGCACGGTGCGCGAACGCTTCCTCCTCGCCAACCGCGGCTGGCGCGCCGATGCGGTAGGCGTGCATCTGAACGAACGCGGTTGGCTCGAGGAACTGCAGCTTTGCTACGCCAGGAACTTCCGCCCAGCGAAATGCGACACGCGGCGCTTCGGCGCGAAGGACACAAGCCCGGTGAAGGTATGGCGAGGTCTGTAGTTCCCCGCAGGGTTCGCCAGTCTACCGCCGCTCGCGAAAAAAGCCCCGCAGCAGTTCCGCCGCCTCGCCCTCGCCCATGCCCGCATAGACCTCGGGCCGGTGCAGGCACTGCGGATGATCGAACACCCGCGCGCCGTGCTCGACTGCGCCGCCCTTGGGATCGGGGGCGGCGTAATAGAGCTTCGCGATTCGCGCATGGGCGATCGCGCCCGCACACATCGCGCAAGGCTCCAGCGTGACCCACAGCTCGCAGTCGCTCAGCCGTTCGTCCCCCAGCGCCAGGGCAGCGGCGCGAATCGCAGCGATCTCGGCATGCGCGGTGGGATCGTGGGTCGCGCGCGGGGCATTGCGCCCTTCGCCCACGATCTCGCCTTGCCGCACCACGACCGCGCCGATAGGGACCTCGCCGTCGTCTGCGGCCGCCTGCGCCAGCGCCAGTGCGCGGCGCATCGCTTCGGGGATCGGCCAGCGGATCATCGGTTGCCGGGCTAGCGGCAGCGGCGCGAGGCCGCAACGCGCTTGACGATTCGGACAGGCCCCGCTAAGCGCGCCGCTTTCCGGGACGGGCTTGCCCCGACCCCATCAAATCACGAATGAGAGATTTCCCATGTCGCGTATTTGCGAACTGACCGGCAAGGGCCGCCAGGTCGGCCACAACGTGAGCCACGCCAACAACAAGAC
>CAMPGP010000043.1 GCA_946885545.1 uncultured Altererythrobacter sp. | reverse complement strand
GTGTCGATCAGCGATACGGCGAAGCCGTTGTAGGTCGCGCCGTTCAGCACGTAGCGCTGGCCACTCTCGCCCCGCTCGCCACCGTCGACCCTGCGCTGATCGAAGCGCTGCTCGATCGCGCGTTCGGCCCCGAGCGGCATGCGCGCACCGCCTATCGGATCCGCGAAGGGACCGAATGGCTGCCGACGCTGAGCTTCGCCGTGGCGGACGACGAGGGCTATCTCGTGGGCACGATCCAGTGTTGGCCGGTCGCGCTGACCGATCCGGAAGGCCGCGCGCATCCGATGATCATGGTCGGCCCGGTCGCGGTGGTGCCCGAGCGGCAGCACGAAGGCTTCGGCAAGGCGCTGATGCTCGCCACGCTCGGCGCGCTGGAGCCGGGCGCGCTGCCGCAGGTGATGATCGGCGACCCCGACTACTATGGCCGCTTCTTCGGCTTCGTCGCCGCGCCGACGGCCAGATGGCACTGCCCCGGCCCGTTCGACCCCGCGCGGCTGCTCGTGCGGTGTGAGAATGCGGCCGTGCTGCCCGCGGAGGGCATGCTCGGGCCGTGGCCGGGCCCCTTGGCGAATTGACCGCGCCGTGGCATCGCGCCCGCAATGCCCTACGATCCGCCCCCCGAACTCGCCGGACTGACGCTCGACCAGATCGCCGAGCAGGTCGCCGCGCGCAAGCTGCCACCGGTGGAGGACTGGGCGCCCGAGAAATCGGGCGACAGCGCGATGCGGATCGCGGCGGACGGGAGCTGGTTTCATGAGGGCAGCCCGATCTCGCGCCAGGCGATGGTGCGCGCATTCGCCGGACTGCTGACGCGCGACGAGGAGGGTCGGCACTGGCTCGTCACCCCGTTCGAGAGGCTGTCGATCGAGGTGGAGGATGCTGGGTTCGTCGCGACCGATGCGGTTCGCAAGGGTGGCGACATCGCCTTCCGGCTCAACACCGACGAACTCGTCGTGGCCGGGCACGACCACCGGCTGCGCGCGGGCGTGAGCGAAGACGAACCTGCGATCTATCTGCATGTCCGGCGCGGGTGCGAGGCGCGGCTCAATCGCAGCACCTGGCTCCAGCTGGCCGAGATCGCGCTGGCCGAAGGCGATGGCACGAGTGTGACCAGCGGAGGCGAGACCTTCTCGCTGATGCCCGAATGAGCGCGCTGTTCGATCGCCTCGAAGCGCTGTTCGAACAGGGCCACGCGGCGGATATTCCGGACCTGATGAGCGACGCGCGCTTCGCCGATGCCGAGCGTACGGCGGATGCGGCGGTGCTGATCGCGGTGACCGATCGCCCGCAACCGGGCCTCATCCTGACCCAGCGGCCGCAGGGCATGCGCGATCACCCGGGACAGGTCGCCTTCCCCGGCGGCAAGATCGATCCGGGCGAAGACGCGATCGCGGCGGCGCTGCGTGAGGCGGAGGAGGAGCTGGCGATGCGACGCGCCGACGTGCGCGTGATCGGCGCGACCGACCACTACCAGACGGGCACCGGGTTCGACATCACCCCGGTGCTCGGCGTGGTGCCGCCCGACCTGCCGCTGGTCGCCAATCCGCACGAGGTCGAGGCGTGGTTCGAGGCGCCGCTCGACCTGATGCTCGGCCGCGACTGCTGGAGCGAGCACGAGGTGTTCTGGAACGGCGCGATGCGGCGCTATCTCGAATATCACTACCAGGGCTTCCGCATCTGGGGGGTGACCGCGGCGATCATCGCCAACCTCTCGCGGCGGATCGAATACAAGGCCTTGTTCGATGCCTGACACGCTTCCCCGCGCCGCGTGGACGCAACGCGAGGACCTCGCCGCGCTCGTCGCCGCGCTGGGAGCGGAGAACGTGCGCTGGGTCGGCGGCGCGGTGCGCGACACGCTGCTCGGCGACCCGGTGCGCGACATCGATGCCGCGACCCCGCTCACACCGGCGGCGGTGATCGACCGGCTGCGCGCGGTGGGCATCCGCACCGTGCCGACCGGGATCGACCACGGCACCGTCACCGCGATCCTGCCCGGTGGCAATGTCGAGGTGACCACGCTGCGCCACGACGTTTCGACCGACGGGCGCCGCGCCACCGTGGCCTTCGCGACCGAGTGGCGCGAGGATGCCGCGCGGCGCGATTTCACCATCAACGCGCTCTACGCCGCGCCCGACACGCTCGAAGTGTTCGACTGGTTCGGCGGGCTCGGCGATCTCGCGGCGCGGCGGGTGCGCTTCATCGGCGACGCGCGCGAGCGCATCCGCGAGGATCACTTGCGCATCCTGCGCTATTTCCGCTTCCAGGCGCGCTTCGGGGCCGAACTCGACGCAGAGGCGGAGGAGGCCTGCGCCGAGTTGGCAGGAACGCTCAAGGGCCTTTCGCGTGAAAGGGTGGCCGGCGAACTGCTCAACCTGCTCGCCCTGCCCGACCCTGCCGATACCGTGGAGCGCATGCGCGGGCGCGGCGTTCTCGGCGTGATCCTGCCCGAAGCTTGCACGGCCGGGATCGCGTCGCTTCGAAGAACGATCGCGAACGAAGGCGCGGCGAGCCTCGGCGCCGATCCCGTTCGCCGCCTCGCTTCGCTCCTGCCCCCCGTGCGCTCCGTCGCGGAGGCTGTTTCGGCGCGGCTTCGCCTGTCCAGGCAACAGCGCCAGCGGATGATCTGCGCGGCAGAGCGCAGCGCATCCGACGCCGACAATCCGCGCGCGCTCGCCTATCGCGAGGGAATGGACTGCGCGACCGACCGTCTGCTGATCGCCGGAGCGGGTCTGGATGCGCTTGCCGGGTGGGAAGTTCCCCGCCTGCCGCTCAAGGGCGGAGAGATCGTCGCTCGCGGAATCGCGGCCGGGCCCGAAGTGGCGCGCACGTTGCGCGCAGTCGAATCGCAGTGGATCGACGAGGGGTTTCCTGCGCGCGACAGGGTGAACCGAATTCTGGACGGGATACTCCGAGGCAATTGAGGTTGCTTCATGCCCGCGTAATGTGGGACATGGCATACCGTGTTCATCGCCAATGGCAGGACATACCGCCGCTTGCATCGCAGGCGGCGGGTCCCCGCCCGAAGTTTCGGGCATGCGGGTTCCTGCTCTCGCAGCGGGGCGTACGACGCCGGACGAACTCTTTCGTCCACCACGGCGTACCCGTGATCCAGATTTCTGAATTGTTTCCGCGCGGCCACGCCGCGCGCAGCATTGGCACTTGATACGAAATTGATACGGAGTGGAATCATGAAGTTCTATAAATCGGCTCTCGTCGCTGTCGCCGCTGCCGGTCTCGCGACCGCCGCGTTCGCGCAGGAGGTCACCGTCGGAGCGACGGTCTACGGCCCCCAGGGCGGCACAGTCGGAACGGTCGAAAGCGTCGCCGACGGCGTCATCACCGTCGACACCGGCAAGCACAAGGCACCGCTGCCCGCCAACGCGTTCGGCACCAGCGAGAACGGCCCGACCGTTACCGTCACCAAGGCGCAGCTCGACGCGATGCTCGACGAGCAGGTCGCTGCCGCCAACGCAAAGCGCGATGCCGCGCTGGTCGCGACCGCGGCGGTCGTATCGGCCGACAACCAGCAGCTCGGCGTGGTCAAGAGCGTCGAAGGCAACGATGTCATCGTGACCGGCGCCAATGGCGACATGGCGCTGCTGCGAGAACATTTCGCCGTGAACACGAACGGACAGCTGATGGCGCTGTTCACCGTACAACAGCTCGAAGAGGCGGTTGCTGCCCAGACCGCTGCGGCAACCCAGTCCTCAGCGACTGGCGAAGCCGAAGCGGCTCCGGCCAGCGAATAAAACCTCGCCCTTCGGGTCGCAACGGAAGGGCCGGGCGCGGGAGACCGCCCCGGCCCTTCTTGTTGTCCGGGGTCTGAGACCGTCTAAAAGCGGTTGTCCTTGGGAAAACCCTGCGGCGGCAGACGACCGGCCGCGCCGCGCGCCACCTTCCACTGCCAGATCTCGTTTTCCGTGCGGGTGCGCCCGGTCTCGCCGCCCATCGTCCAGCTGAGGCCGTCTGCGAGCGTGAAGGTGGTCGCGTCGCTGAGGCCGCCATCGCGATACCGCTGGAGCGTCACCCCCTGCCCGCGCGCGAGCATCGGCAGTTCCTCCAGATTGAATACCACCAGCTTGCGGTTGTCGCCGACCACCGCGACATGATCGTGCGCCTCGGCGATCTCGCGCACGACGCGCAGCTTCGCCCCATCCTTGAGGTTGACGACCTGGCGCCCCTTGCGGGTCTCGGCGAGCACCTCCTCGGTCGCGGCGGCAAAGCCCTTGCCGGTCGTGGCCGCAAGCAGCAGCTGCGCCTTGGGCCTGTGCAGCACCAGCCCGACGACTTGCGCCTCGGGATCGATGTCGATCATGTTGCGGATCGGTTCGCCGAAGCCGCGTGCGCCGGGCAATTTGTCGGCGCCGAGCGTATAGATGCGTCCGTCGTCCGCCGCGACAAGCAGCTTGTCGGTGGTCTGCGCATGGAGCGCGAAGGCCGGGCCGTCGCCTTCCTTGAACTTGAACTCGCCCGCAAGGTCCACGTGGCCCTTCGCGCCGCGGATCCAGCCTTTCTGCGAGAGGATTACCGTCACCGGTTCCTTCTCGATCATCGCGTCCATGCTGAACTCGACCGCGGGCGCGGCCTCGGCGATCGTGGTGCGGCGGCGTCCGAGCGGCGTGTCTTCGGCGTATTCCTTGCGCAGCGCGTTAAGGTCGCGCTTCAAGCGGGTGCGCTGGCGCGCCGGGCTGTCGAGCAGCCTGTTGAGCTCGTCCTGCTCCTTGAGCAGCGCGTCCTTTTCCTGGCGGAGCTGCATTTCCTCCAGCTTGCGCAAGGAGCGCAGGCGCATGTTGAGGATCGCTTCGGCCTGCCGGTCGGTGAGGCCGAATTCGGCCATCATCACCGGCTTGGGCTCGTCCTCGGTGCGGATGATCGCGATCACCCGGTCGAGGTTGAGGAAAGCGATAATGTAGCCTTCGACCAGTTCGAGCCGCCGTGCGATCTGCTCGAGCCGGTGGCGGCTGCGGCGCTGGAGCACGTCGATCTGGCTCGCGGTCCAGTGGGTCAGCAGTTCCTTCAGCCCCATGACCATCGGGGTACGGCCCATGCCGCCCGACACGTCGAGCACGTTGAGGTTCAGGCCGAAGCGCGTCTCCAGATCGCTCAGCTTGTAGAGTGATTCCTTGAGCAATTCGGGATCGACGTTGCGGCTGCGCGGCACGAACACCAGGCGAACGTTCTCGTCGCTTTCGTCACGAATATCCTCGAGGATCGGCAGCTTCTTGTCGGCGATGAGCTGCGCGATCTGCTCGATCAGCTTGCCTTTCTGCACCTGGTAGGGGATTTCGCTGACCACCAGCTGCCACTGCCCGCCGCCGAGCCGCTCGATCCCGGCCTCGCGGTCCTCGGTCTTCTCCGCCTCCGCCGCATGGAAGCGCGCGCGAATGCGGAAAGACCCACGCCCCGTCTCGTAGGCATGCGCGATCGCCTCGGCGCTGTCGACCACCAGCCCACCGGTGGCGAAGTCCGGCCCGTGGAACAGTTCCATCAGCCGCGCGTGCTCGACGTGCGGATTGTCGATCAGTTCGAGCGTGGCGTCGATGATCTCGGCCACGTTGTGGCTGGGGATGTTGGTCGCCATCCCCACCGCGATGCCGCTGGCGCCGTTAGCGAGCAAATTGGGGAACAGGCCGGGGAAGACCTCGGGCTCCTGCTCCTCGCCGTTGTAGGTCGGGATGAAATCGACCGTGCCTTCGTCGAGCCCTTCCATCAGGCGCAGCGCAGTCTTCGTCAGGCGCGCTTCGGTGTAGCGGTAGGCGGCGGCATTATCGCCGTCGATGTTGCCGAAGTTGCCCTGCCCCTCGACCAGCGGATAGCGGAGCGCGAAATCCTGCGCCAGGCGGACCATCGCGTCGTAGACCGAGGCGTCGCCGTGCGGATGGTACTTGCCGATCACGTCGCCGACCACGCGGGCGGATTTCTTGAACGCGTCGGTCGGGTTCAGTTTCAACTGCCGCATCGCCCACAACAGGCGGCGATGGACCGGCTTCAGACCGTCGCGCAGGTCGGGCAGGGAGCGCGCCGTGATCGTCGACAGCGCATAGACGAGATAGCGCTCTTCCAGCGCGGAATCGAACGGGGCGTCGACGATTGCGTCGAAGGGGTCTTTCTCGTCTTCCAGAGCGTCCATGCGAGCGGCCCTAGCAGGGCCACGCCCCGGCTAGAAGATCGGAACGCTGCGCTTTCCCCACGCGTTGCACGGACAACCCCAAACGCAAAGGAGACCCTTTATGAAACGCGTCCTCATCCTCGCCACCGATGGCTTCGAGCAATCCGAACTGATGAAGCCGCGCGAGAATCTCGAGAAGGCCGGGGTCGAGACCACGGTCGCCAGCCTCGAAGACGGTGAAATCCGCGGCTGGAAGGAAAAGGATTGGGGCGACAGCGTCAAGGTCGACATCACCGTCAACGAAGTCGGTGTGGGCGATTATGACGCGCTGCTGCTCCCCGGCGGACAGATGAACCCCGACATCCTGCGCATGAACGAGCGCGCGATTGCCATCGTGCGCGAGTTCGACGCGGCCGGAAAGCCGATCGCCGCGATTTGCCACGCACCCTGGCTGCTCGCCGAAGCGGGCATCGTGGGCGGCAAGACCGTCACCAGTTGGCCTTCGATCCGCACCGACCTGAAGAACGCCGGCGCGAACGTGGTCGATCAGGAGGTCGCCGAAGACGGCAACCTGATAACAAGCCGCAATCCGGACGACATTCCGGCCTTCTCCAAGGCCTTGATCGAACGGCTCGGCGCCGAGGTGAAGGAACCCGAAGCAGCCTAAACCTGCCGATATTTCAAAGATTTATGAGGGCCTCGCCGTTCACTCGGCGGGGCCTTCGTCGCGTCCGCGCTTGACCAAAAAGGAAATGAGGCGCAATTGTGGCCAAATAATGGCAAAAAGGAGGCCACAATGCGGCAGAGGATGCACAACTACCTTCTTTCACTGACGGCGATATCGCTCGCACTCGCAGCGTGCAGCGAAGCGCCGGAGGGCGGCACTTCGAATGCAACGCCGGATTCGGCGGGGAGCTACGAGAGCGCGGCCGTGCAGGCCGATGTCTCCGCCGACGCAATGCCCGCCGCGGCGATTCCCGACCTCGGCGCGCTCAAGGTGAGTATGCCCAAGCTCGCCTACACTTACGCCTACGCCTTCCGTCTCGGCGGCGAACACCTCGGCGATCTCCAGCGCCGCCACGCCGACCTGTGCGAGCAACAGGGCCCGGCGAGCTGTCGCATCCTCGGCATGACCAAGTCGGGCGAGGATGCCGAAGACATGACCGGCGAACTGCAACTGGCGGTTGCCACGAAGCATGCCCGCGCCTTCGGGGCGCTGCTCGAGAAGGAAGCGGAGAGCGCCGAGGCGCAGCAGATCACGGCGGAAATCTCCACCGAAGAAATGTCCAAGGCGATCGTCGACACCGAAGCACAATTGCGCGCGCGCACCGAGTTACGCGACCGGTTGATGGAGGTGCTGCGCACACGCCGGGGCAACGTCCAGGAACTCGTCGCGGCCGAACGCAGCGTGGCGCAGGTCAACCAGGAGATCGACCAGGCACGCAGCTGGCTGACCGAAATGCAGGGTCGCGTCGCGTACAGCCGGGTAAACGTGCGCTACGAAAGTGGCGCGCCGGTGGCGAACGACTTCCTCGCGCCGATCCAGTCGGCGGTCGGCTCCCTCGGATCGATCCTCGGCTTCGTGATCGCGGCGCTGATCGTGCTGGCCGCCATCCTCGGCCCGATCGCGGGGCTGGTCTGGCTCGGTCGGCGGATCAACAGGAAGGCCGAAGCGGCCTGAAGCGAGGCCCGCCGCTGCGCTGCGGCGGCGGGCCTCGCTTCGGTCAGGCGGCCTTGGTCGCCGCGATCCAGTTGCGGACGCGGCGTTCGAGCAGCGGCAGGGGCAGCGATCCGCCGCCCAGCACCGCATCGTGAAAAGCGCGGATGTCGAACCGGTCGCCCAGCTCGCGCTCGGCCTCGGCCCGCAGGTCGAGAATGCGGTTCATCCCGATCTTGTAGCTGGTCGCTTGGCCAGGCCAGACGAGATAGCGGCGCACCTCGTTGCGGACGGTCTCCGTGTTCTGCGGCGAATTGTCGGTGAAATATTCGATCGCCTGATCCTCGGTCCAGCCCTTCGAGTGGACGCCGGTGTCGACCACCAGCCGGATCGCGCGCCACAGTTCCGAACTGAGCCGCCCGAAATCGGAATAGGGATCGGCGTATGTGCCGGGAATCTCCTTGGCGAATCGTTCGGAGTAGAGGCCCCAACCCTCCGAATAGGCGCTGTAGCCGATCTGCGTCTGGAACTGCGGCACGCCGGTAAGCTCCTGTGCGATAGATATCTGCATGTGATGGCCGGGCAGCCCTTCGTGATAGGCGATCACCTCGAGCATGTTCTTGGGCATCGCGCTCATGTCCGAAAGGTGCGCGTAGTAGATGCCCGGGCGCGAACCGTCGGGGGTGCCGCTGCGATAGTGCTGCGCGCCGCCGTCCTGCTCGCGGAACGCCTCGACGCGCTTCACCTCGAGACCTGCCTTGGGCAGCAGGCCGAAGTATTCGGGCAACTTGCTCTCGATGTTGTCGATCGCCTTGGTGGCGTCGGCGATGTACATCTGCGCGCCTTCGTCGCCGTCGGGGTAATAGTTGAATTCGCCGGTCCGGATATGGTCGAAGAAGGCCTGGAGGTCGCCGTCGAAACCGACCTGATCCTTGATCGCTTCCATTTCGCGGTGGATGCGCGCGACATCGTCGAGACCGATCTGGTGTATCTGCTCGGCGGTCAGCTCGGTCGTGGTGCTGTTTTCTAGGCGGTGGGCGTAGAACGCCTCGGCATTCGGCAGTCCGCCGATGCCGACGCCGGTCTCGGGCGCATTGGGCCGGTCTGAGGTCATGAAAGCGATCAGGCGGTCGTAGCCTTCGCGATAGCCACCCTCGAGCGCCGCTTCGAGCTCGCCGCGCATCGTCTCCGCTTCGGCTTCGGTGATCGTGCCTCCCTCGACGAGCTTGGCGATCTTGGCCTTGCCATCTGCCCACAGGGCGTTGTCGTCGCCATCGTCGAACGGCGCGCCCGAGACGAGCTTCTCTGCCTCGGCGATAACGAAATCGTAGGCGAAGTAGGGCGGGCGCACACCGGCCGCGGCGCGCGGCTCGGCGATGTCGACCATCTGCCCCAGCGCGCGCCCGATCTGGCCGACGCGCGAGATGTAGTCGCGCATGTCCTGTGCCGTATCGACGTCGTGCTGCGAGATGAGGATCGAGGGCAGGAAAGTGTGCGCACCGTGCATCTGCGTGAAGACGTAGGAATTTTCGCGCCAACGGGCGGACTCGGCTGCGCGCTCGTACTCGTATTTCCACAGGTCGTAGGACAGCTTGTCCGCGGTGGACAGACTGTCGTAGTCGAACGTCCGTTCCATTTCCTCGACCGTCGCCTTGAGCCAGGCCAAATCCTCGTCCTGCGCAGCGAGCGAGAAGTCGTCGATCTCGCCATAACGCTCCTTGCGCCCGAGCGAGGTGAGCGTGAGCGGGCTGTCGAGCACCTGCTCTTCGTACTTCGCATCGAACCAGGCGCGCAGCTCCGCGTTGTGCTCGGGAGCGGATTCGGCCTGCGTTTCGACAGGTGCTTCGGACTGCGCGAAGGCGGGAACGGCAGGCGCGCATACCGCCAGCGGGGCGGCGGCCAGCAGCAGGGCATAGTGAAAACGCATAAGTGATCTCTCCCGATTCAAACGGTTGGCCCGCACACAGCTACGCGACTGTGCCGGTCCGGCAAGGGCCCATCGGTCGTTCTTCGGGTTTCAGGAGGCGACGATCACCATAACTGCAAGCGTGACTGCCGCGACAGGAGCGGGACCGGACGAATTTATCACCTCAAGACATTGATATCGACGGCGAGTGCTGTTTAGACCGATCACCAGAGCGGCGGGGGGCGCTCCGCATGTCTCAAAGATTACTGATAGCTTTTGCCGCCGCATTCGGCCTGGCAGGGTTGGCTATTTCGCCCGAGCTCGCTCAGGCCGTAGAAAGCGATGCCGTCAATCTGACCCCGGCGGAAGTGTTCGCATTCGCCCGCCAAGCAGCCGAAGCGGGCGACTTGGAACGCGCCGAACGTGCCTATCGCGCGCTGATCGCAAACGAACGCGAGGAGTTGCGGACCGAAGCACGGTTTCGGCTGGCGCTTATGCTCGCCGATCAGGCCAATCGACCTCGCGACGCAGCCATTCTTCTGCGCGAGATTCTCGACGAAAAGCCGGACGCTGCCAGGGTTCGCCTCGAACTCGCTCGCATCCAGGTGGCGCTCGGAAACTATGAGGCGGCGTCGCGCGAATTGCGCGCTGCGCAGGCGGCAGGTCTTCCGCCGCAGGTCGAGCAGTTGGTTCGCTTCTACGCATCCGCCCTCAGCGCCAGGAAACCCTTCGGAGCCAGCCTGCAAATCGCGATTGCGCCCGACAGCAACATCAACCGTGCCACGGCGGATGACACATTGGAGACGATCATCGGAGAGTTCGACCTGTCCGACGACGCCAGGGAAACGTCGGGGATCGGGCTGTCACTGCGAGGTCAGGGATATTATCGCCACGAGATCGGCAGCGCGGCCGACATGCTCATCCGCGCAAGCGCACTCGGCCAGTTCTTTGGGCGAAGCGAGTTCAACGACTATATCGTTTCGCTTCAGATCGGCCCTGAATTGAAGTCTGGGGCTGACGCGATAAACTTGTCCGGCATCGTAACCCACCGATGGTTCGGTGGCGACCCTTACACCGCGGGCTACGGTGTGTCGGCAAACTATCGACATCCGATCGACCCTCGCACACGCCTGACGGGCGATGCCGCAATGATCTGCAGCGATGACCTGCAAAATTCGCTGCGCGATGCCTTTCGCCTGAGCGCCTCGGCGGGCATCGACCGCGCGTTCACGGCGCGTTTCGGAGGCGGCGCCCGCGCGACCGCGGTCCGCCAGATCGCGCGCGACCCCGGCTACTCGCTGATTAGCGGCGGAGTCGACGCCTATCTGTTCCACGAATTCGGTGAAACCACGCTCGTCTTCGAAGGTGGTTATAGTCGCCTGGAGGCCGATCGACGCCTTTTTCTCTATCCAGAGCGGCGCGCAGATGATCGCTACTCAGCCAGCATTTCCGGGACTTTCCGCAGCTTTCGGATAGGACGTTTTGCACCCTTGGCAAAAATCGAGTTTGAAGCTAACCAATCAACGGTCGGTATCTATGATTATCAGAGATTTGGTGCCGAAATAGGGGTCACCGCCGCCTTCTGAGCGAGCGGCAAGGGGGAGTACTTGATGAATGATCGGTGTCGCACGGCCGGGTTGCCGCTCGTTGCCCTGACTATTTTGCTGGCCGGTTGCGGCGGAGGGGGCGGAAGCCCCAACAGCACCCCGCCGCCTGTGTCGACACCGGCACCTAGCCCGACGCCGACGCCGACGCCGACGCCAACCCCCACAC
>CAMPGP010000042.1 GCA_946885545.1 uncultured Altererythrobacter sp. | reverse complement strand
TTCCCCGCGCTGATCCACTGTTTCACCGCCTCGGCGGGCTTCGCGCGCAAGGTGCTCGACCTCGGCCTGTCGGTCTCGATCTCGGGCATCGTGACGTTCAAGAACGCGGTGGAACTGCAGGAAATCGCGAAGGAATTGCCTGCAGATCGCCTGCTGGTCGAGACCGACAGCCCGTTCCTGGCCCCGGTTCCCCATCGCGGAAAGCCGTGCGAGCCGGCATTCGTGCGGAACACTGCGCGGTTCCTTGCAGACTTGCGCGGAGAGCCGTTCGAACAGCTAGCCGAGACCACGACGAACAACTTCCACCGGCTGTTCGGCAAGGCTGCGGCGTGAAGTGCATCGTGCTCGGCTCGGGAACCTCGACCGGGGTTCCGCGGATCGGCGACGACTGGGGCGACTGCGATCCGAACGAACCGCGCAATCGTCGCAGCCGCGTTTCGATCATGCTTGAAAGCGATGCCGGCAAGCGCATCCTGATCGACACCTCGACCGATCTCCGTCGCCAGTTACTGGACAATCGCATCGATGCGATCGACGCGGTATTCTGGACCCACGACCACGCTGATCACTGCCACGGGATCGACGACTTGCGCGTGTTGCGATACGGGCGCGGTGGCCCGATACCGGGCTATGGTTCGCCGGTCACGGTAGAGCGTCTGCGGCGTCGGTTTGATTACGTCTTTGCCGGTCAATACGGCTATCCCACCATCATAGCGCTCGAAACGCTCGAGCGGCTGCGGCTCTGCGCCGGCTTCTCGGTCGAATGGTGCCAGATGCCGCACGGACCGACGCAGACCACGGGCTTCCGCTTCGAATGTGACGGAAAATCAGTCGCCTATACGACTGATTTCAGCGAAATTCGGGACGAGACCCTCGACCTCTGCGAAGGCGTCGATCTCCTCGTCACCGATTGCCTGCGCCGCGAGCCGCACCCGACTCATGCACATCTGGAAATGGCGCTCGATCTCGCGAAGCGCAGCAAGGCGCGCCACACGGTACTGACGCATCTCGACAAAAGCATGGACTACGCGACATTGTCGGCCGAGGTGCCGGCCGGGGTTTCGGTCGGATACGACGGTATGGAGATCGTGCTGTGAACGAATACGACGGCATTCGTTTGGTGGCGCTGGTCGGCTGGCTTGTGCTGGCGCTCAGCGCCGTCGCAGCGGTCCGCATGAACTGGAAGCAAGGCGTGCGGTTAGCGCTGATCTGGATCGTGATTTTCGGCGGGGTGGCGCTCCTGTTCTCCTATCTCGCATGATAGGCCGAGCTCGTGCGTTATTTGACATAATATATATTATCATTTCAATATGACCGATCAACTCTCCCGCCTCCTCCGGATCATGGCCACCCTGCGCGACCCCGTGAGCGGGTGCGAATGGGATCGTGCGCAGCGCTTCGAGACGATCGTGCCGCATACGATCGAGGAAGCCTACGAGGTCGCCGATGCCGTGGCGCGTGGCGATCTCGACGATATCCGCGACGAACTCGGCGACCTGTTGTTTCAGGTCGTGTTCCAGGCACGCATTGCCGAGGAAGCCGGTCAGTTCAATTTCGACCAGGTTGCGCGCTCGATCGCCGATAAGCTCGAGGCGCGCCATCCGCATATCTTCGGCGATGCGGAGATGCCCGGCGGCATGCGCGAGGAACGGTGGGAAGCCCTCAAGGCCGAGGAGCGCGCCGCCAAGGGCGCCCAGAGCGCGCTCGACGGCGTGGCGGTGGCGCTGCCAGCGCTGATGCGCGCGGACAAGCTGCAGAAGCGCGCAGCGCGCACCGGGTTCGACTGGCCCGATCCGGCAGGACCGCGTGCCAAGGTGGTCGAGGAGATGGACGAACTCGCCGAAGCGACGGCGGAAGAGCGCGAAGCCGAAGCGGGAGACTTGCTGTTCGCCGCGGTCAACCTCGTGCGCGCTTACGGGATCAAGCCCGAGGACGCGCTGCGTGCAGCCAATGCCAAATTCGAGCGACGCTTCCGCGCGATGGAGGCGATCGCGGCGGACAGGTTTTCCGAACTCTCGCTCGAGGAGCAGGAAGAACTCTGGCAGCAGGTCAAGCGGGAGGAAGGTTAGCCGTCGAGGCTTTCGAAGCGTCCGAATTCCTTCGGGGTCAGCCGCACCGTCAGGCGGTGGACCGGCCCTGCGTCTCCATCCTCCGCCTGATCGTCGACTACTTGCCCGTGGGCGTGGAGCCAGGCGATCTTCTGCCCCTCGCCTGCCGACAGCACGATCTCGTGAACTTTGGCTCCCGCAGTCAGCAGCGCGTCGAGCCGTGCGAGAAGCGCATCGACGCCCTCCCCCGTCTCGGCCGAGATTGCCACCACGTCGGGATCGTCCTCCGCCAACGCGGCAAGTTCGCTGCGAAGCTCCGGCCCCATCAGGTCGATCTTGTTCCACGCTTCGACGATCGGGATAGAACTCTCACCGTCGTCACCGTCGACGATGCCCAGTTCGGACAGAACGTCGAGGACCTGGGATTTCTGCGCGCCCGCCGAGGCGTTCGCCATGTCGCGCACGTGGACGATGACGTCGGCGCCGGTGACTTCCTCCAGCGTCGCCCGGAAAGCCGCAACGAGCTGGGTCGGCAGATCGGAAATGAAACCGACCGTGTCGGACAGGATCGCCTTCTCCAGGCCCGGCAGCCGGATGGCGCGCATCGTGGGATCGAGCGTTGCGAATAGCAGGTCTTCCGCCATCACAGCTTCGCCCGTCAGGCGATTGAAAAGCGTCGATTTACCTGCGTTGGTATAGCCGACGAGCGCGATAACAGGCCACGGCGCCCTTCCCCGCCGCTCGCGATGGAGCGCGCGGGTCTTGCGAACCTGTTCGAGTTCCTTGCGCAGTCGGCTCATGCGCTGGCGTATCATGCGCCGGTCCGCTTCGATCTGCGTCTCGCCGGGGCCACCGAGGAAGCCGAAGCCGCCGCGCTGGCGCTCGAGGTGGGTCCATGAACGCACCAGGCGGCTCTGCTGGTAATCGAGGTGCGCGAGTTCGACCTGCAGCCGCCCTTCGGCCGTGGCAGCGCGTTCGCCGAAGATTTCGAGGATCAGCCCGGTGCGGTCGATCACCTTGCGCTTGAGTGCGTCTTCGAGATTGCGTTGCTGGATCGGCGACAGCGCGCCGTCGACAACCACCAGCTCGGCCTCGTTCTGCTCGCAGGCGATGCCGATATTCTCGACCTGACCTGCGCCGAACAGCGTGCCGGGCCGCACCTGCCGCACTGGCAACACGAAAGCCTCGGCGACCTCGATTCCGATCGCGAGCGCAAGTCCGCACGCCTCGGCAAGCCGCGCCTCGGCATCGAGGTCGTGGTGCTGTCCGCGAATATCGGGGCAGACGACGAGGGCGCGCGCACCGCGCGAGACCTCGCCCAATAGATTGTCGTCGAAGCTCAGTCGTCTTCGCCTTCCCAGTCGTCGGACAGGTCCACCGGCGTGGCCGGCTGGATCGTCGAGACGGCGTGCTTGTAGGCCAGCTGCACGTAGCCGTCGCGCTCGAGCAGCATACAGAACAGGTCGTAGGCCGCGATCGCGCCTTGCAGCATGACGCCGTTGACCAGGAACATGGTGACCTGCGCCTCGGCATCGCGCACGCGCGAGAGGAACACGTCCTGCAGCAGGCGCTGCTTCTTGCTCGAATCCTGGCTCGCGAACTGCCCCGCGTCCATCGGCTGTCCCGGCATGATGGTGGAGATCGCGTGCTTGTATACAAGCTGCGACTGGCCGTCGCGACGGAGCAGGATCGAGAAGTTGTCGAACCAGGTCACGATGCCCTGCAACTTGACGCCCTTGACCAGGAACATCGTCACCGGGGTCTTGTTCTTGCGCAGGATGTTCAGGAACGCATCCTGAAGGTTGGGCGGACGGCCCGGCTTGCCATCGTCATGCGATTTGGCTTCCTGCTTCGCATCCTCGGCAGGCTTCGGCTTGGGACGCGCGGATAGCGTCTGTCCAGTCGGCATTTCGGCTTCCTTCTTGTTGGCGGCCGCCCTTGCGGTCCGCAATCTGGCCGCGGCTCGACGCCGGCGACCGTTTGACTAATCGATTATGCCGCGATTGGTGCCCACGAGCAATCCATTATTACGCCCGTGCGGGTCGGAGGCGCATCAGACCTTCCGGTCCGGAATTGCGCGTTCACCCATGCCGAGAAGCTTCAGCTTGCGGTGCAGCGCCGATCGCTCCATTCCGATGAAGCTCGCCGTCTTGGAAATATTGCCGGAAAACCTGCGTATCTGGATCGTCAGGTATTCGCGCTCGAAACTCTCGCGCGCCTCGCGCAGCGGCACGCCCATCAGCGTCGACAGGCCGTTGGCACCGCCCAGCTTGCCGCCGGCAACCTCGCTGGGAAGCATTTCCGCCTCGACCATGCCAAGGTCCTCGCGCGGGGAAAGGATCACCGTCCGCTCGACCACGTTACGCAGCTGGCGCACGTTGCCCGGCCAGTCGTAGGCCTGGAGCGCCGCCACCGCCTCCTCGGACAGTTCGGGGGCCGGAATGCCTTGTTCCGCTGCGTAGCGGGTGAAGAAGTGCTGCGCGAGCGCGGGGATGTCGTCCCGCCGCTCGGCCAGCGAGGGGATCGCCACGGGCACTACGTTAAGGCGATAGAACAGGTCCTCGCGGAAGCGCTTGTCCTCCATTTCCTCGGTCAGGTCGCGCGAGGTGGACGACACGACCCGCACATCTACCCCGATCTGCCGATTGCCGCCGACCCGGACGAAGCTCTGCTCGGTCAGCACGCGCAGGATCCGCGCCTGCGTGGACAGCGGCATGTCCGCGACCTCGTCGAGGTAGAGCGTGCCGCCGTCGGCCAGCTCGAGCAGGCCGGGCCGGACGAGTTTCCCTTCGGCTTCCTCGCCGAACAGCTCCTGTTCGAACCGCTCCGGGGTTATGCGTGCGGAATTGACGATCACGAAAGCGCCGTCGGAACGGCCGCTCCAGCTGTGCAGCAGCCGCGCGGCCACCTCCTTGCCCGCGCCCGCCGGCCCGCTGATCAGCACCCGGCTGCCCGTGTTGGCAACCCGCTTGAGCGTCGCGCGCACCTGATTGATGACCGCCGAGTTTCCGGTGAACTCCTCGCCCTGGGCGAAGCCCTGCCGCAACCGAGTGTTCTCGCGCCGCAAGCGCTCGGTCTCGGTCGCGCGCCCGACGAGGTGCAGCAGCCGCTCGGATTCGAACGGCTTTTCGATGAAGTCCATCGCCCCGCGGCTGACGGCCGAAACCGCCGTATCGATGTTGCCGTGCCCCGAAAAGATGATCACCGGCAGCTCGGGCTCGCGCTTCTTGATCTCGTCGAGCACTTCCAGCCCGTCCATCGCGCTGCCGTGCAGCCAGACGTCGAGCAGCACCAGGCTGGGCCGGCGTTCGTCGATCGCCTGGAGCGCTGCGGCGCTGTCGCCGGCGCTCCGGCAATCGTAACCCTCGTCGCTCAGGACTCCCGACACGAGCTCGCGAATGTCGCGCTCGTCGTCGACGACCAGGATGTCTAATGCCATGGGGCGAACTCCTTAGTGTTCTTCATTCGGCGGCCTCGCTGCCCTGCGCCGCGGGATTGCGCGCAAGGCGTAGCGTGACCCGCGTGCCGCCACCCGGAGCCGTGGCGAATACCATTTCGCCGCCGTGCTCCTCGACGATCTTGTTCACGATCGCGAGACCCAGGCCGGTGCCCTTCTCGCGCGTCGTTACGTAGGGCTCGACGATCCGGTCGCGGTCCTGCGGCAGGCCGACACCATTGTCCTCGACCGTAACCGTGACGTCGTCGTCACGCGGGACGAGCGTGACGACGATCCGCCCGCGATAATCCGGCTCCGCGTCGCGCGTGCGCGCCTCGACCGCCTCGACCGCATTCTTGAGTACATTGGTCATGGCCTGCCCGACCTGATGTCGGTCGCAGGCAAGGTGCACCGCGCCCTCCCCCTGGTACTCGAACCGGAAATCGACTTCCGGGTGCGCGACTTCCTGCAGGAACAGGGCCTGCCGCACCAGATCGAGCGCGTCTTCCTCGCGGAAGACCGGCTTGGGCAGGCGCGCGAAGGACGAGAATTCGTCGACCATCTTGCGCAGGTCGCCGACCTGGCGGACGATCGTGTTGGTCAGCTCGTCGAACAGGTCGCCGTCGCTCTGGATTTGCGTGCGGTAGCGCCGCTTGAGCCGTTCGGTGGCAAGCTGGATCGGAGTGAGCGGGTTCTTGATCTCGTGCGCGATCCGCCGCGCCACGTCCGACCAGGCCGCCTGCCGCTGATCGAGCAGCTGGCGCGTGATGTCCTCGAACGTGATGACCTTGCCTTCGGAGAAGTTCGCGATCTTGACCGCGAGCGTGAGAAGATCGCCCCCGACAGTCTGGTTGACGATGCCGCGATCCACCCCCGCCTGGACCATCGCGGCGATCTGCGGCGCTAGGCCCTCCAGGGTCAGCTCGACCGGCGGCTGCGCGGGCTCCTCGAGCAGGAGCGACTGCGCCGACCCGTTCATGAGCAGGACCTGACCGCTCTTGTCGACGGAGACGACGCCCGCGGTCACCGATTCGAGCACTGTCGCGACGAAGGCCCGGCGATCTTCGAGCTGACGGTTCGCATTCACGAGCGCGTCGGTCTGCTTTTCGATCTGGGCCGTCATGCGGTTGAACGCGCGATTCAGCAGGCCGATCTCGTCGGGCCCGGTGCGCCCTTCGACGCGCAGGGAGAAGTTGCCTGCACCGACCTGCCGCGCAGCGCCGACCAGATCGGTGAGCGGCTCAACCTGTCGATCGGCGAAGCGCAGCGCGAACCATACCGCAAAGCCCAGTAGGCCGATGGAAACGAAGAACAGCGCGAGGTTGAAGCGCAGTTGCAGCGCCCGGCCCCGCTGGGTCAGCACCTCGTACGTCCGCGACAGGGCGCGCGCGCGTTCGAACTGCTGGTAGGCCATCGCATCGGTGTTGCGCGCGACATAGAGGTAGATGCCCGAATCGCGTGCGATCGGTGCGACGGCTTCGACCCTGGAGGCGTCGGTCGACACGAAGACGGTTTCGCCCTCGTTCAGCGCGCGGAGCGCTCGCTCGCCGAACTCGGCCGGATCGTTTCCGGCGGTGAGATTGTAGGACGCCGCGGTCCTGACCTTGCCGTCGCCGACATCCTGCAGGATGACGCTTTCGTTGATGTCGCGCGGACCCATCTGATAGGTCATGAATTCGGCGAATTCGCGGCTGCCCAGGTCGTCGGGCCGCAAGCTGTCCAGCGCGCTGGCGTAGTAGAGGACGTCTCCCGCCATCGCGGTTGCGTGGTTCGCGAGATCGACCTCGTTCTCTTCGTAGAACGCCTGTTCGAGCTCGCGCGAGTTCTGCACCAGCGCGCGCGTATTGTCCGAGAACCAGAAGTCGACCCCCGACTGGAAGAGCACGGCGGCGAACCCGGCGACAAGCAGGGTCGGGATCGCCGCGACCAGCGAAAAAAAGAAGACCAGCCTGACGTGGAGCCGCGCCGTGCTCCCCGCCGCGCGGCGTAACGCGAGCCGGCGACCGAGCAGCACGACCAGCGCCATCGCGGGCAAGAGGGTTCCGATCAGCAGGCTCGCGACCTGCCCGGCGGGCACCAATCGGCCATCGCTCGGCGCGCTGTCGAAGGTAAACCAGGTCGTGGCGATCATCGCCGCGAGCCCGATCGCCGAAGCGATCTCGAGGATCAGGAAAAAGTTCGCCCGGCGCGACGCCACGACGAACCGCCGCCACCAGCGCGGGCTGCGCTTCGTCAGCGAGAGTGTCGAGCCTGCCACAGTTGCAGGCTTACAACGATACTGTTGCAGTTATGCAAGGACGAATTCGCCAGAGCGATGGTTTAGCCCGACGAGACGCCTGTCAGCGCGCGAAATGCTCGGCCTGGATCTCGAGCTCGGCGAGCTTCTTGCGCAGCGTGTTCCGGTTGATGCCCAGCAGGCGCGCGGCGCGCAACTGGTTGCCGCCAGTCTGCGCCAGGGCGTGCTCGAACAGCGGACGCTCGAAGGCGGCGAGCGCGCGATGATAGACCGTGCCCTCGACCGGTGCGTGTCGAGCGAGCCAGTTGACCAATGCGCCACGCAAGGCGTTGCCTTCCGCTTCGACCGGCGCCGTCGCGGCGTCGCCCAGAACCCCCGAGACCGTCCCCGCGTCGATCACGTCGTCGCGCGCCATCAGCGCCAGCCGATAGATCGCATTCTGCAATTCGCGCACGTTTCCGCGCCAGGGCCGCTGCTCGAGCAATGTCAGCGCCGCGCGGTCGATCCGCCGCTCGGGCAGGCCCTCGCGCGCGGCCAGGCCGAGGAAATGCTTCGTCAGCGCTTCGACGTCCTCGACCCGGTCGCGCAACGGCGGCAACTGGATCGGCACCACGTTGAGGCGGTAGAACAGGTCCTCGCGGAACCGGCCGCTGGCGATCATCGGCGAGAGGTCGCGATTGGTCGCGGCGACGATCCGCACGTCGACCGCGATTTCCTGCCGCCCGCCCACGCGCCGGATGCGACCGGACTGGAGCGCGCGCAAGAGCCGGGTCTGCGCCTCCAGCGGCATGTCGCCGATTTCGTCGAGGAACAGCGTGCCCCCGTTCGCCTGCTCGAACTTGCCGATCGCTTGCGCGATGGCGCCGGTAAAGGCGCCCTTCTCGTGCCCGAACAGTTCGCTCTCGATAAGGTCGGCCGGGATCGCGGCGGCGTTGACCGCCACGAACGGGCCAGACTTGCGATGACCCAGCCCGTGGATCGCCTCGGCGACGAGTTCCTTGCCCGTGCCCGATTCGCCCAGGATCAGCACGGTCAGATCGTTGCGCAGCACGCGGGTGATCATGCGGTAGACAGCCTGCATCGCCTGGCTGCGGCCGACCAGCGGCAAGCCGTCGCCCGCTTCCGCCACTTCGCCCGGCTTGTCCCCCGCTCCGACCGCCTGCGAAACTGCGCGCACCAGATCGTCGAGGTCGAACGGCTTGGGGAAATACTCGAAGGCGCCGGTATCGCTCGCACGCACCGCGGTATCGAGCGTGTTCTGGGCAGAGAGAACGATCAGCGGCATGTCGGGCGCTGCAGCGCGCACCGTGTCGATGGTCGCGATTCCGTCGCCGTCGGCCAGCATGACGTCGGTCAGCATCACGTCGTAGCGGCCGGTTGAGAGCAGCTTGTCGCGCGCCGCGATGCTGTCGCAGCGATCGACCGAGAAACCATCGTCCTCCAGCGCCGATCGGATCACGGTGGCGATCGCGGCGTCGTCTTCCACCAGCAGGACCTTGCCGCTCATGTCGCCTCCCCTTCGCGCGCCACCGGAAGGTGGATGCGAAATTCGGTCAGGCCCGCGCGCTCGTCGCGTTGGTGGCCGATCCGTCCATTCATGTCGCGCACCAGCTTGCGCACGAGCGCGAGGCCGAGGCCCTGCCCGCTCGCCTTCGAGGTGACGAACGGCTCGAACACGTGGTCGCGAAGGGCCGGATCGACCCCCGGTCCATTGTCGCTCACGGTCACCTCGATCGGCAAACGCACTGCCCGGCCCAGAAGGTTCGAAACCAGTCCGCTGACGAACCGGGTGCGGATCACGACCCGCGGCTCTTCGCTCTGCGCACAGGCGTCGCGGGCATTCGAAATCAGGTTGATCAGCACCTGCTCGAGCGCGTCGCGGCTTGCGAGTACCGGGGGCAGCGAGGGATCGAATTCCTCCACCAGCTCGACATTGCCCGCACCCGCCGCACGCACCGTCGCGATGGCGCTTCGCACCGCGGCGTGAAGGTTGGTCGGCGCCACCGGGTCTGCGCGCTCGCTGCCGAGCCGCTGCATCCGGTCCACGAGGCGCGCGATCCGGTCCACTTCATCCGAGATCATCGCGGCGAGCGGCCGATCCTTCTCGCTCAGCTTGCGCGCGACCAGCTGCCCCGCTCCCCGGATAGCCGCGAGCGGATTCTTGATCTCGTGCGCGAGGATCGCCGGTGCGCGCAGCGTCGTCTCCTCCCCGCCATCGCCGCCCAGCTCGCCCTGCCCCACCTCGGAAATCGTCATCACTCGCCAACCGGGGTGCGAGGCAAGCGGAGAAACGGTCACGTTCGCCTGCATCGCCCGCTCGCCGCAGCGCAGCGTCATTCCGCGCACCGTGAGCCGGGCATCGCCATCCGCCAGCCTTTGCGCGACGCGCGGATCGTCGAGCTCGAGCACGTCGAGCAATTCCATCCCGACGAGACGGCCCGCACTGCGATGCAGCAGGTCCTCCGCCGCAGGATTGACTTCGCACACGATCAGGTCGGGATCGAGCAGCAGTACGGCGAAGATCAGCCCTGCGATCTGGGCATTGGGGCCGGGCGCGGTCGCCTGCGCTGCCACCGCAAGCTCGCTCACGCCGCGCGACGGTGCAGGAACGGCTCGTAGAACCGTTCGATCTCGCCCAGCACCTGGTCGGGATCGTCGACGAAGTTCGCGTGGTTCCGGAACTCGGCCGAGCCGTGCATCCCCTTGGTGTACCAGCCCAGGTGCTTGCGCGCGATCTTCGTGCCGACTTCGCGCCCGTAATGATCGAGCATCGCGTTGTAGTGCTCGACCAGCACTTCGTACTGCTCGCCGAAGCTCGGGCTGGCGAGGCTCTCGCCCGTGCGCCACCAGTGCATAACCTGGCCGAGCAGCCACGGCTTGCCGTAGGCTCCACGCCCGATCATCAGCCCGTCCGCGCCCGAATGCTCGAGCGCGGTCGCCGCGTCGTCGATAGTGCAGATATCGCCGTTGACGATCACCGGGATCGAGACCGCGTCCTTCACCTTGCGGATGAAGCGCCAGTCGGCGCTCCCCTTGTACATCTGGTTGCGCGTGCGTCCGTGCACGGTAATCATCTTCACGCCGAGGTCCTCGGCGATCTTCGCCAGCTCCGGCGCGTTGAGGCTCTCATGGTCCCAGCCCATGCGCATCTTGACCGTCACCGGTACCGATACCGCCTTCACCGTCGCTTCCATCAGCTTCGTCGCCAGCGGAACCTCGCGCATCAGCGCCGATCCGGCGAGCTGGCCGACGACCTTGCGCACCGGGCAGCCGAAATTGATGTCGATGATCTCGGCGCCGTTGCCTTCCTGCAGCTTCGCGGCCTCACCCATCGAAACCGGGTCGCAGCCGACGAGCTGCATCGATACCGGTTCCTCCACCGGGTCCCACGCGGCCTTCTGCACCGACTGGCGCGTCTCGCGGATCGCCGCCTCACTCGCGATCATCTCTGTGACGTTGAGGCCCGAGCCATAACGGCGCACCAGCGTGCGGAACGGCATGTCGGTCACGCCGGTCATCGGCGCGAGCACGACCGGGCAATCGATCGTGACCGGGCCGACCTTGATCGGCTTCAGCGCCGGAGGGGGAGGAAGCGAAGTCATCTACAATGTGCCTAAAATTTGGGCAGCGCATAGTGGATTGCCGCTGCGGGTGCAAGCCGCTAGCGCGCGGGGCCCATGACGGACACCCCCGCCCTGCCCCCGTTCGCCGCGATCGTGGTCGCCGCCGGCAAAGGCCTGCGCGCGGGACAGCCGCTGCCCAAGCAGTTCGCGATGTGGCGCGGCAAGCCGCTGGTGCGTCACTCGGTCGAGGCATTGGCTGCCG
>CAMPGP010000041.1 GCA_946885545.1 uncultured Altererythrobacter sp. | reverse complement strand
CGGTCGAGAGCGCGGAGAGGATCGCCAGCGCGACCTTGCTGCCCACGCCCTGCACCTGGGTCAGCAGGCGGAACCAGTCGCGTTCAGCGGCTTCGGCGAAGCCTAGCAGGCGCATGTCGTTCTCGCTCACCTGCAGGTCGGTGTAGACGGTGCACGCCTCCCCTGTCTCGCCAAGCGCCGCGAGCGTCTTGGACGAACAGTGGACGAGGTAACCGACGCCCGCGACGTCGATCACCGCCCAATCGGCGCCGGTTTCGTCGAGCAGGCCCTTCAACTTCGCAATCATGCTTTGTTCCTGCCGCAATCCCGCGCGATGCGCCAGCTTGCTGTTCGTTTTGTCCTCAAGCGCCGGAGAGACATGGACCACATGTTACACTGTCCTGAGCCAAAAAAGTTCGGGGCATAGGGAGTGGTCGATATCGCATGGGAGGAGGAGGCTTGGGCGGTCATCGCGCGGCGACCATGCCATTTGAAATCCGTGTAGGAAAATGGTTCTTCGCCATGCACCGAGCGCCATCGTCTGCGCATGTTCGGACAGAGTTTTTCACGCAAAGGCGCGAAGGCGCGAAGATGAAGTGCCTGTGGCGAAGCCGCCTCAAGACTTCGACGTTCGGTTCGGCGGCACGCATCTGGGCGAGTGCGGCTTCGCCGCGATCGGAACGTCTTCGCGCCTTAGCGCCTTTGCGCGAACCAAAAATTCCTACGCCCGCGACATTGGACACGCCCGAAATCTTGCGCCACATCCTCACCCATGAGCTGGAACACGTTCGGGCGGGTCTTCCGCTTTACCACATGGGGCGAGAGCCACGGGCCTGCGCTCGGCGCGGTGGTGGACGGGTGCCCGCCGGGGCTGGAACTGAGCGAGGCGGCGATCCAGCCGTTTCTCGACGCGCGGCGGCCCGGGCAGTCGAAATTCACCACCCAGCGGCAGGAGGCCGACCGGGTAAAGATTCTCTCGGGCACATTCGAAGGCCGCACCACCGGCACGCCGATTTCGCTGATGATCGAGAACACCGATCAGCGGTCGAAGGACTATTCGGAGATCGCCAACGCCTACCGCCCCGGCCACGCCGACTACGCCTACGACGCGAAGTACGGCTTCCGCGACTATCGCGGCGGTGGGCGCAGCTCGGCGCGCGAGACTGCGGCGCGGGTCGCGGCGGGCGCGGTGGCGCGGCTGGTGATCCCCGAAGTGACGATCGCCGCCTATGTCGTCCAGATCGGTGAGGACAATATCGATCGCGAGGCGATCAACCTGGACGCAATCGGTGACAACCCGTTCTTCTGCCCCGATTCATGGGCGGCGAAGCGCTGGGAGGCGCTGGTGGACGAGGCGCGCAAGGACGGCTCGAGCCTCGGCGCGGTGGTCGAATGCGTCGCCACGGGCGTGCCGGCGGGCTGGGGCGCACCGGTCTATGCCAAGCTCGACGCCGATCTCGCGGCGGCGATGATGGGGATCAACGCGGTCAAGGGCGTCGAAATCGGCGACGGCTTCGGCGCGGCTGCCCTGCGCGGCGAGGACAACGCCGATGCGATGCGCCCCCCTTCTTCCGGAAAGCGCGATGATGGCCCCGAATTCGCCGCCAACCACGCCGGCGGGATCGCAGGCGGCATATCGACCGGCCAGCCGGTCGTGTGCCGCGTGGCGTTCAAGCCGACCAGTTCGATCCTCACCCCGGTCGATTCGATCACGCGTGAGGGCGAGGCGACTCAGGTCCGCACCAAGGGCCGCCACGACCCCTGCGTCGGCATCCGCGGCACGCCGGTGGTCGCGGCGATGATGGCGCAGGTGCTGGCGGACCACAAACTGCTGCACCGGGCGCAATGCGGGTAGTCTAGGGATGTCGGTGAATCGGTCAGAATAAATACCTTGCCTTTACCAAAGCTTATTGAAAGGTTTGATCAGCAGTGAGAGGGACCGGCCGTGATCGAACTAGCCTATGTCGTTTTATTGAACGCGAGTATCGCTTCATCGGGGACGGATTGTCCCGATGATTTCTCTTCGAACGACTATCATACCGCGAATGTTTGCGCGCCCTGGCTGAAGAGTAAAGCAGCTTATTCCGCCACCTTCCGAGGAAGCATGTCGCCTCGTCCTGCAGCGCAGCAAGTGATGATCTACCGTTCCGATGATGCGTGGATCATGCGGATTGCGGGTTATCACTGGGACAGGAAGGGCGCTGTGGTGACAAGACGACGGGAGATTGCAATATCGGACGCCGATGCGGGAGTTATCGTCGACCACATGACCGCCGAATCTCTCGATAGGCTAAGCAAGCGCCCCTATTTCGGGTCCGAAACCGTAATATGTACAGATGGTGCGCAATACGAATTGGCCATGGCATCGAGGGGTCGAAAACACCTCGCCAAACAGCATAGCTGTGCTGGCAGCACGGAGTTGAACGAAACGGCTGCCCTGCTTCGAGATCTCGCCCTCAAGTACGATCCGAGCTTCGATGGTCTGCTATCCGGTCTCGACTACCACGTCGAATAGGCCGTCGGCGGCGGCGTCTGTTCGCCGATAGCGCTCACCGGTCGCTACACAGATCACGGCCAATCCCCCGTCGGCTGCACTTTCCGAAAGTTCCAGCCGACTGATTGAAAATTCCGATGTTAGCAATCGCACAAAAACCCTTTTGTGCATCGCAACAGCCCCTATCTGAGCCCTCGAGTTTCAACCCCGAACACGAGGACATCACACCATGGGTATCATCGGCAGCACCATCAAGCCGTTCACCGCCACCGCCTTCCAGAAGGGCAAGGACTTCTTCGACGTTTCCGAGAAGGACATCGAGGGCAAGTGGGCCGTGTTCTTCTTCTATCCGGCGGACTTCACCTTCGTCTGCCCGACCGAACTCGAAGACCTGGGCGAGAAGTACGCGATGCTGCAGAGCATGGACGTGGACGTCTATGCCGTCAGCACCGACACGCATTTCAGCCACAAGGCCTGGCACGACACCTCGGAAAAGATCGGCAAGCTGGAGTACGCCTTCCTGGGCGACCAGAACCACATTCTCGCCAACAACTTCGGCGTGCTGCGCGAAGGTGCGGGCTTGGCCGATCGTGCCACTTTCGTGGTCGATCCCGACGGCGTGATCCAGATCATGGAAATCACCTGCGAGGGCGTGGGCCGCAACGCCAACGAGCTGACCCGCAAGATCAAGGCCGCGCAGTACGTGCGCAACAATCCCGGCCAGGTCTGCCCGGCCGCGTGGGAAGAAGGCAGCGACACGCTGGCGCCGTCGCTCGACCTGGTGGGC
The DNA here is from genome assembly GCA_946885545.1 of uncultured Altererythrobacter sp. Next base: position 8,400 of record CAMPGP010000041.1, on the reverse strand, counting down.
AAGATCTGAGCGGCAAGATCTAAGCCACAACCGCACACAAGAACCCGAGAAAACTCGGGTCGCTTGGAAGGCCCGGGGCACCCCCTCTCCCCCTCGCCCCGGGCCTTCATCACTTTTCTCTCCATCCTTTCGGAGCCGCGCCATGCTCGAAACCGCGATGAAGCAGCAGCTGCAGCAATATCTCGCCAACTTGCGCGAGCCGATCGAACTCGTCGCCTCGCTGGGCGACGATGCCAAGTCGGGCGAGACGCGCGCGCTCCTCACCGAGATCGCGGAGCTGCACGAGATGGTCTCTGCCAGCTTCGACGGGACCGACGATCGCAAGCCGAGCTTCGTGATCCGCCGCGCCTCCGACGCCGAGAAGTGGGTCCGCTTCGCCGGGCTGCCGATGGGCCACGAGTTCACCTCGCTGGTGCTCGCGCTGCTGTGGGCCGGCGGCCACCCGCCCAAGGTCGACGCCGAGACGATCGAAGCGATCGGGCGGCTCGAGGGCGACTACAATTTCGAGATGTATTTCTCATTGAGCTGCCACAACTGCCCCGACGTGGTGCAGGCGCTGACGCTGATGGCGCTGGTCAACCCGCGAATCACCGCGACGCTGATCGAAGGCGGCACCTTCAAGGACGAAGTCGACGCGCGCGACGTGATGGCGGTGCCCGCGACCTTCCTCAACGACGAGCCGTTCTACAACGGCAAGATGGATCTGGCCGACGTGCTGGTCAAGCTCGACAGCGGCGCGGGCGAGCGGCAGGCGGCCAAGCTCGCCGAGAAGGCGCCGTTCGAGGTGCTGGTGGTCGGCGGCGGCCCCGCGGGCGCTTCGGCGGCGATCTACACCGCGCGCAAGGGCTTCTCCACCGGCATCGCGGCCGAGCGCTTCGGCGGGCAGCTCCACGACACGCTGGGGATCGAGAACCTCACCGGCACGACCTACATCGAGGGACCGAAGCTCGCGGCGCAGCTCGAAAGCCATGTCGGCGAGTACGAGATCGATCTGATGGACCGGCTCAAGGCGGAGAAGCTGATCCCGGCGAGCGAGCCGGGCGGCCTGCACGAAGTGGTCTTCGCCAATGGCGCCAGCCTCAAGCCGCGCAGCCTCGTGCTCGCGACCGGCGCGCGCTGGCGCAACCTCGGCGTGCCGGGCGAGGCCGAGTATCGCAACAAGGGCGTCGCCTATTGCCCGCACTGCGACGGCCCGCTGTTCAAGGGCAAGCGCATCGCGGTGATCGGCGGCGGGAACTCGGGCGTCGAGGCCGCGATCGACCTCGCCAAGGTGGTCGCGCACGTCACGCTGGTCGAGTTCGACGGCAAGCTGCGCGCCGACGAGGTGCTGCAGGCCAAGCTGCAGAGCCTGCCCAACGTCACCGTGCTCAAGAATGCGCAGACGACCGAGATCACCGGCGCCGACGGCCGCGTGAACGGCCTCGTCTACAAGGACCGCGCGAGCGGCGAGGAACACCGCGTCGAGCTGGAAGGCGTGTTCGTGCAGATCGGACTCGTGCCCAACACCGAGTGGCTGAAGGACAGCGGCATCCCGCTCAGCAAGCACGGCGAGATCGAAATCGACGGCGATGCGGCGACCAACCTGCCCGGCGTGTTCGCAGCGGGCGACTGCACCACGGTGCCCTACAAGCAGATCGTGATTGCGATGGGTGAGGGCTCGAAAGCGGCGTTGTCGGCGTTCGATTACCTCATCCGCACCGAGCCGGTGGACGTCGCTCAGGCCGCCTGATCGTCGGCCGATCACACTGACCGGTAAATACACTTGCCCGGGGCAGGAACGGGCGACTTCGCCCTCCGTATCTCTTGAGAGACTTCCTCGAGAGATAAAGGGCGAACCATGGCCGGCAAGAAAACTCCCCCCACTACCACCGATGCGGGGATCCGCGCGCAGAGCGACGAACATTCGCTGACCTTGGGGCCCAACGGCCCGATCGTCCTCAACGATCACTACCTGATCGAGCAGATGGCGAACTTCAATCGCGAGCGGATCCCGGAGCGCCAGCCGCACGCCAAGGGCTCGGGCGCGTTCGGCCATTTCGAGACCACCGCCGACGTCTCCCAATACACAAAGGCCAAGGTCTTCCGCAAAGGCGCCAAGACCGATGTCGCGCTGCGCTTCTCCACCGTGGCGGGCGAGCGCGGCAGCCCCGATACCTGGCGCGATCCGCGCGGGTTCTCGGTCAAGTTCTACACCGAGGACGGCAACTTCGACATGGTTGGCAACAACACGCCGATCTTCTTCATCCGCGATCCGCTGAAGTTCCAGCACTTCATCCGCAGCCAGAAGCGCCGTGCCGACAATGGCCTGCGCGATCACGACATGCAGTGGGATTTCTGGACGCTCAGCCCCGAAAGCGCGCACCAGGTTACCTACCTGATGGGCGATCGCGGCGTGCCCAAGAACTGGCGCGAGATGAACGGTTACTCCAGCCACACCTACATGCTGATCAACGAGGCGGGCGAGAAGTTCTGGGTCAAGTTCCACTTCCACACCGATCAGGGCGACGGCAACGCGCACCTGACGCAGGACGAGGCGGACAAGATGGCCGGGCAGGACGGCGACTATCACCGCCGCGATCTGTTCGACCACATCGCCAGGGGCGAATACCCGAGCTGGACGCTCAAGTGGCAGATCATGCCGTTCGAGGATGCCAAGACCTATCGCATCAACCCGTTCGACCTGACCAAGGTGTGGCCGCACGACGACTATCCGCTGATCGAGGTCGGCAAGCTCACGCTCGACACCAACCCGGTCGACTGGGACACCCAGATCGAACAGCTCGCGTTCGAGCCGAACAACATGGTGCCCGGCATCGGCCTCAGCCCCGACAAGATGCTGCTCGCGCGCGGATTTTCCTATTCGGATGCGCACCGCGCGCGGCTGGGGGTCAACTACAAGCAGATCCCGGTCAACCAGCCCAAGACGGAGGTGAACTCCTATTCTCGCGCCGGGCATATGCGCACGGTGAACGCGGTCGATCCGGTCTATGCGCCGAATTCCTACGGCGGCCCCGCGGCGCAGCCCGAAGTCGGCGGCGAAGCGACCTGGTATGCCGACGGCGAGATGGTGCGCGAAGCCTACACCCTGCGCGAGGACGACGACGACTGGAGCCAGGCCGGTGCGCTGGTTCGCGAGGTGATGGACGATGCCCAGCGCGACCGCTTCGTCGACAACGTCGCCGGCCACCTGGCCGATGGCGTGAGCGAGAAGGTGCTCGTCCGCGCGTTCGAGTACTGGACGAATGTCGACAAGACGATCGGCGAACGGATCGAGAAGGCCGTCCGCGACAAGATTGGCGGCAAGTCGACCGCGCCGGGCATGGCCAGCGCCGAGTCGATTTCCGGCGGACGCGAACGTGAGCGCGAGCCCGCCGAATAGTCAGCGCCGGCGCTTGAGCACCAAGTAAAGCGCACCGTCGCCCCCGTGGCGGCGGTGCGCCTTTCGTATCGCGGCGACGTCCTGCCCGTGCGGCCCTGCCGCCAGCCAGTCGAGGATCTTGGCGCGGATCGCGCCGCGGCGGCTGCCGCGATCGGCGGCATCGACCGGGCGCTGCTTGCCTGCGATCAGCAGCACCACCCGCGCGCCCATCGCCTTGGCCTGGAACAGCCCGCTTTCGAGGCGGTCATAGGCGCTGTCGAGCGTGTGGCCATGCAGGTCGAGCGTGAAGTCAGGGGCGAGACTCCCCGCCTTGAGCTTGCGGTCCCAATGCGAGTCGAGGCCATCCTCCCGTGAGAGAGGGGGGCCGGCCGCAGGCCGCTGGAGGGGTACGGGCCGCTTTCCGGGCAAGGGTGGCTTGGGCGGAGGGGATATGACGGGCTTGGTCGGCTTCGTGGCCGTCTGAACACCCGCCCGTGCCCCTCCACCATGCTTCGCATGGTCCCCCTCCCCGGAACGGGGAGGATTGAGCGGGGTCACGGTCGCGGCGAGTTTGTCCCACGCATCGCGCTCTTCGGCGGACAGCCCGCGCGGGGCGGTCATCGCTGGTTGTGGCGCGCGACCGTTCCCTTCGGCAGCAGGACCAGCGCTTGTCCACGCGCGCTCATCCCGCCCGCGATCGTGCGCGCACTCTCGCCCGCGCCCCAGAAGGTGTCGAAGCGGTTTGCGCCCTTGATTGCGCCGCCGGTGTCCTGCGCCACCCACAGCCCGTCGGCTTCCGCCCGGTCCACGTCGAGCCACACCGGTGCACCATAGGGCACGAAGGCCGGATCGACCGCGACCGAGCTCTCGCGCCGCACGGGCACGCCGAGCGAACCCAGCGGGCCGTCGCCGGTCAGCTCCGTAAAGAATATCCAGCTCTTGTTGAGCCGCATCAGCTCGCGCCCTTCCTCGGGATGTTCGCGCAGGTATTGCATGATCCCCTGCATCGAGCCCGAATATTGCCCCGGTCCGCTGCCGATCAGCCCGCGTTCGCGCATCACGCTGCCGATGCCGACGTATTCGCGCCCGCTCTGCCCCGCATAGCCGATCCGCATCACGCTGCCGTCGGGCGCGATCAGCCGGCCCGAGCCCTGGATCTGGAGGAAGAAGAACTCGATCGGGTCAGCCGCCCAGGCGATTTCCAGCCCGCGATTGGCGAGCGCGCCGTCCTCGATCTCGGCCCGCTCGTAGTAGAGCGTGTAGTCGCCGCTCGCGTCGATGCGACCAAGCGGGGGACGCCCGGTGCGCTCGCTCTCCGGAGTGTCCTTCGGCCAGACACGCACGAGATCCGGTGGCATCTTGTAAACGGGCACGTCGTAGCCGGGAATGCGCGTGCGGCTGCCGCGGATCTCGGGTTCGAAATAGCCGGTCGCAAACGCCGCGCCGTCGCCGACGCGCGCGGTCTCGAAATACTGCTGGAAGAAGTCCGCGCTGCGCCCTTGGGGCCAGGTACGCGCGGCATCACAGACGGGGCGCCAGTCGTCGGGCGAGGTCAATCCGCTCGCGTCGGGGCGTGTCAGCAGCTTGGGGCAACTTTCGACGAACGATGCGAGGGCGGTCGCCGCGTCGGCCGAGGCGATCCCGAGACTGCCGATCGTCGGCCCCGAAGCGACGCCTGTGAAGGCTGCGCTGGTCGCCGCTACGCCGGGGACGGACGGTTCCGGCCGCTGGCCCTGCGGCACGACGGTGCACCCCGTTACCAAGGCCAGCGCGGCCAGAATACCCCAGCGGCGCATGGCCGGTCCCCTTCGGTCGTGTCAGCCTTCGTCGGTTTCGTCGAGCAGCCAGTTCGGATCGGCCGAGTCGACGCGGCGGAAGAAAGTCCACACGTCGCGGCTCTCGATCGCATCGTCGAGCGAACCGGCGATCATGTTGCCTTCGCCATCGCGCGTCACCGCGGCGATGTCGGACACGAAGCTTACCGCGATGCGGGCTTCGCGGCCATCCAGTTGAGCGCTGTGGATCGTGGCTTCCTCGATCCGGATGAGACGGTTGTCGAGAGTTTCATCCGCCTCCTCGCGGGCGGCGATCGCGGCGTCGAACCCGGCATAAACATCGCCGTCGCACAGTTCGCGCAGTGTTTCGCGGTCACCCTTCCAGAAGGCTTCCAGGATCATGCCGTAGGCGCCCTTGGCCCCTTCGATGAAGGCGGTAATGTCGAAGGTTCGGTCTGCCGCGGCGATTTCCTGCACGCCACGCTCGACCGCTGGCACGACACCTGCGGGGCGCGACATGGCGGTCACGGGGCGGCGCAGTGGCACGGCGGCCGGCGGCGGCGCCTGCTTGTCCTTCTCGAACCGGGTGGGGATCGGCTCCTCCTCGTGCTCGGCGCGGCGGCCGAGGACCGAGTAGAGTCGCATGCCGAGGAAGGCCGCGATCATGGCGAGGATGACGATTTCGTAGATCACAAATTTATGTCCGTTTACCTTGCGTGCCGGCCATGCGCCGCGCGCGGGCCGATGGTGCCCTAGATAGTGGCAAATTACAAATGAACAACGCGTGTCGGGCGCCGCACGCCGCGCTCGCGAAGCGGCCCGTCGCTCGGCCGCCCGCGCGGAAAAATGGACGGCGCAGGCGCGAGTTGCGGCCATCTCCCCGGAGTGCTAGGCGCGCCGCCGAACCCGCCTGCGCGCGGGACACCATAATCACCTGACACGAAAGCGTATTGCATCATGGCCGAACAGGGCGACGTCCTCACCGATCTCGATCTCGATCCCGCACCCAACGGCGCGGACAATCAGCCTTCCGCGGGTATCATCGCGCAATACGTGAAGGACATGTCGGTCGAGGTTCCACATGCGCCCGAGTGCTTCCAGTGGAAGGATTCGCCGCAGGTCGACGTGCAGTTCAACATCGCCGCGCGCCAGGTCGAGAACGAGATCCACGAGGTCGAGCTCAAGATCGTCGCCACCGCGCACGCGGAACAGGGCAAGGCGTTCATCGTCGAGCTCGCCTATTGCGGCCTGCTCGGCATGCGCAACCTGCCCGAGGATCAGGCGCACGCCTTCCTCTACGCCGAAGCCCCGCGCATCCTGTTTCCCTTTGCCCGCCGCATTCTGTCGGACGCGACGCGCGACGCAGGCCAGCAGCCGCTGCTGATCGATCCGATCGACTTCAACGGGCTCTACATGCAGCGCCTCGAAGCGAAGAAGCAGGAAGAGGCAGCAGCAGCCGGCGCGCCTCCGGCCGGCAACGCCTAAGCCAGCCGCAGCGCCGGCTCCCGGCCCGTGAGCCTGCTCAAGAACGTCGGGACGATCGGCGGGCTGACCATGGTCAGCCGGCTGTTCGGTTTCGCGCGCGACATGCTGCTCGCGCGCGCGCTCGGCGCGGGCGGCGTCGGCGACGCCTGGCAGCTTGCGTTCCAGCTGCCCAACATCTTCCGCCGCCTGTTCGCCGAGGGCGCCTTCGCCAGCGCCTTCGTGCCGCTGTTCAACCGGCGCATGGCTGGCACCGAGGATCTGTCCGAGGCGCGGCGCTTCGCGGAAGAAGTGCTCGCCTTCCTGATCCCGGTGCTGATCGTGTTCGGCGGCCTGGCGCTGATCGCCATGCCGTGGATCGCGGGCCTGTTCGCCAACGAAGGCATCGAAAGCGATCCCGAACTGTTCGACCTCGCCGTGCTGATGGCGCGGGTCGCCTTCCCCTATCTCGCGTTCATGAGCCTGGCGACGCTGTTCGCCGCGATCCTCAATTCGCTGTCGCGCTTCGCCGCCGCCGCCGCCGCGCCGATCCTGCTCAACATCTGCCTCATCACCGCGCTCATCGCGGGCATGCAACTGGGCGACGGGATCGAGGCGCGCCGCGCGACGGGCGAGATGCTGGCGATCGCTGTCACCGTGTCGGGTGTGCTCCAACTCATCTGGCTCTGGGCCTGGGCGCACCGATCGGGCTTCCGCATGCGCTTCCGCCGCCCGCGCGTGACGCACGGGGTGAAGGAACTGGGCATCCTCATCCTGCCCGCGGTGTTCGGCGCGGGCGTCTATCAGATCAGCCGCTTCATCGACCTGTTCTTCCTCGCGACGCTGCCCGACGGGTCCTACACCTTCCTCGCGATGGGCGACCGGCTCAACCAGCTGCCGCTCGGGATCATCGGCATCGCGCTCGGCACCGCGATCCTGCCCTCGCTCTCGCGCCATATCGCGACCGACGACCACGATTCCGCGCAGCGCCTGCAATCGAACGCGATCGAGCTCGCCATGCTGCTGACCGTGCCTGCCGCGGTCGCGCTTTACGTCACCGGCAGCGCATTCACCCGCGCGTTCTACACCGGCGGCGCGTTCACCCTGGCGGACGCGATGGCGACCGGCGCGGTGACCTCGGCGCTGGTGGTCGGCCTGCCCGCCTACGTGCTGATCAAGGTGTTGGTGCCGAACTATTTCGCGCGCAAGGATACCCGCACCCCGGTCTATACCGCGCTCGTCGCGCTGATGCTCAACGTCGCGCTCAACTTCCTCCTCGTGCCCCGGCTCGGCGTCGTCGGGCTGGCGCTGGCCGGCTCGATCGGGGCCTGGACCAATGTCGCGCTGCTCTATTTCCTGCTCGCGCGGCACGACCGGTTCCATATGACCGGACGGGTCATGGGGCGGATCGCGCGGATCGTGCTCGCCGCGCTGCTGATGGGCGGGGCGCTGTGGTTCGCCATGCCTTACGGGGCGGAATACTACGCCGGGGGCGTGCTCGAGCGGATCGGCGCGATCGCGGCGCTCGTGGGGCTCGGCGCGGCGGTCTATTTCCTGCTCGCGCTGCTGCTCGGCGTGATCGACCGCGAGACGATCGCCCGTCTCACCCGGCGCGAGGCTTGACATCGCAGCGCCGAGCCTGAAGCGCTCCGCCTTCCAATTCCAAGACAGCTAAGGACCGTCATGCGCCCCCCTGCAATGAAAGTCGTTTCCGGCATCCAGCCCACCGGCAATCTCCACCTCGGCAACTATCTGGGGGCGATCCGCAACTGGGTGCGCATGCAGGACGAAATGCCCGATGGGGGC